>JAVRPF010000664.1:0-15706 GCA_032162385.1 Mycobacterium sp. | reverse complement strand
GGCCAGCGCCGGTGACGAGTACAGAAGGCATGACTCAGGCTAACCGTGGTCCGCGGGGACCCTGGCGGGCCCGAACCTGAAGATCGCGGCGCTGACGGCGACCACGACGGCGGCCAGTCCGATCACCGGTGACACGGTGAACCGCGTCATGGTGGCACCGACGACCGCGCCCCCGAGCATCGTCAGCACCACCCCGTAGCGGAGCTTCTCCCGCTGTCCGGTGCCGCCTGCGAGTCGGCTGTCGAACCCGATGCCCACGATGGTCTGCGTCAGGACGGTGGTGCTGAGTTCCTGGATGCCGAACTGCCTGGCCGCCGCGTTCTGGCTGCCGAAGCTGACGGCGAGGCCGGCGATGATGATCAGCCTGTCGTAGCCCTGGTATGCCAGCACCCCGGTGCCTGCCAGAATCGACAGCGTCGCCAGGATCAGCACCTCGATGCCGAGCGCGACCGTCAGCCAGCGGCGTACCTCGGTGTCGAGGTGGCGCGCCAGTCGTCCGCCGAGCACCGTGCCTGCGACGAAGCTGACGAATGCGACGACGGCGGCGGTCAGGTCGACGACGGTGTGCTGCACGAACCAGAAGCCCAGGAAGATCACGTTGCCCGTCATGTTGGCCACGAAGACGTGGCCGAGCACCAGCACGCTGATGGCGTCGACGAGCCCGGTGGCGAACGTCAGCAGCATGAGCGCGACGACCGTCATCCGTTGGGACACCGGCGATTCGACTGCCATGGCGGCGCTACAGCTTGGGCGTCAGGTCCAGCGACGTGACCGCCGTCATCTTGGTGATCAGCCACTGCCGGTTCCGCAGCTCCATCGTCAGCCGATAGGCCAGATACCGCAGCGAAGGAATGCCCTTCGTCACCGGACTGGTGGCCACCGAGTTCGTGTACACGACCGCGGACGCCTCCGTAGGCGTCAGCGACTCCACGGCTGCGCCGAGCACCTGCGTGTTGTTGGTGACCTGGGCCTGCTTGTTCGATTCGACGATGGCGTCGATGTAGCGGCGGTACTCGGTGGCGAAGTCACCCGCCAGGAACTTGCCTGCGCGGTCGGGTAGCGAGTCCATGTCATCTGGGGTGTAGGTCCACAGCGTCGTGATGGCCTTCGCCGCCGTATCGGCGACCTCGAACTTGGTGTGCGCGGTGGCCCGATCGGTCAGGTAGGGCTGCACCGTCGAGCCGGCGAACGCCGCTGCTCCGACGAACAGGGCGGCGGCGACGATCGCCGCGATTTTCAGCGCCCGACCCGCCGTCCGGTGCGGTACGAGAACGGGCTCCGATTCCTCGGACTCCTCCGGCTGCCCGTCCGACACCTCCGCGGAAGGTGCGTCTTCGACATCGGATGCCGTTGTCTCGGTGCTGGATTCGGGTTCCGAGTCGACAGGCTCAACACTGTCGGCCACCGGCTCCCCGGTCGGTTTCGACCGGCGCCACCGGAATCGGCTGCGTGCGTGGGTGGGCTCGACGGGCGTTTCGGCGTCGACTACGGGTTCGGACTCCGCGACCGCCTCGGTCGCGGCGGCCTCACCCGCGACCTCTTCCGCGTCAGCCTCCGCCGCGGGATCGTCCCGACCCTCCTGCCGCAGCTTCTGCCTCGGCAGCCGGTGACGGGTACGCGCCGCCTTCCCCTGCGGAACGGGAGCGGCGGCTGCTAGAGCACCTCTATCAGCTGGCTGATCCTCCACTGCTGTCCCTCCTCGATCGTCGTGACCACCCAGCGGTTGCCGCTCTCGACGGGCTTCCCGTCCTGACCGGTGGTGCTGATCTTCGTCGCCACCAGCACGTCGGCACTGCCGTTGTCGTTCCATCGCTGCACCCCGGCCTCGACCACGGTGCCGGTAGCGGGTTCGGCGCGCGCCACCTGGATGACGATCTCGTTCATCTTCTCCTTGAAGGACTTTGCGAAGTCACCGGTGCCCTGCGCCAGCACACGATCGGCGTAGTCGTTGGCGTGGAACGGATCCAGCGACGTGTAGGTGGTCATGAACCCGCGTACGTAGTCGAGTGCGGACGCATCCCGGACCTGCGTGCGGCGGTAGCTCTCGTGACCGACCACCATGAAGATGCTCGCCGCGAGCGCCGCTGCGACGACGAGCACGGCGAGCGTGGTCGCGAGTGGAAGCCCCCACCGCAGCGGTGTTTTCGGCGTCGCCGTGAAGTACTCGCGGTCGGTGGTGTCGACCTGCCGGCGCGGGCTCATCGGGTGGGCTCGTTCGACTGGGGCTTCTTCAGGACGGTGAGGTTGGCGACGCGCCAATGGCCGTCGGCCGACCGGTCGAAGTCCGCCCGGACCGTCGCGGTGATGAACTTCAGACTGTTCGGATCGGCGCCGCGCTGACCCTGCAACGCCAGCAGCATCGCGGCCTGCTCCCGCGAGGCCGACAGCACCGCGCTGCTCACGGCCCAGTATTCGTTGGCAGTCACCCCCGCCTTCTGGACGGCCTGCTGCTGGGCGATCAACTGCGGCCGGTACCCGTCGGTGGCCAAGGACTGCGCTCTGGCGAAGTCATCCTTCAGCGTGGCGGTGCCGTAGCTCAGCATCTGCTCGACCATCCGGGGACCCTGCTCGGCGATCTCGGTTCGGGCTTTCTCGACGGCTCGGTCGTACCGATAGACCGACTGGTAGCCCAGCCCACTGCCCGCCGCGCAGAGTAGTGCCGCCACCAGGAACACGATGCCGGCGATCCGACGCACGTTGCCCTGCGCAGGCCCCACGGGGTGGGCCTCGGTGCGCAGCAGGAGATCCGCGAAGGTACGGTTCCTGCCGTCCCACAGCGGCCACAGCCATCCGACGAACAGTCCGGCCGTGTCCAGCAGGTGGGCGACATCGCGCAGCAGCAGCCGGGCAATGCCCGCCGGGACGCCGGACCGGGTCACGACGCGGATCCCGAACAACGCACGGCCCAGGGTCCACCCGGTCAACGGCGGCAGCAGCCACCGGTTCAGCACCGTCGCCAGACCGGCCACCGCTGCCGGCACCACATACACCCACCACAACCGTTCCCACGGCGGCGTCGTCAACCCGAGCAGCGCCATCGTCGCGATCACCGCCGCGCCGGGCAGCACGTCGACCGCCAGCGCCCCGGCGCGTGCCGGCCAGGAGGCGTAGCCGATCGACTCCTGATCCGTCGCCGGGGACTCCGTCGTCTGCTCGAGCAGCGCCGTCACGACGTGACCTGGTCCAGCTTGGCGACCTTGTAGGTCCCGTCGGCGGGGGCCATCTGCACCCGCAACCGGTAGCCCTGCTCCTGATCGGCCGCCTGCGAGTTGGTCACCTTGACCCGAACCGCTACGAGCACGTCGACCGAATCGTCGGGGTTGTGCCGTTCCACCGCGGCGCGAAGATCGGATACCTTCACGTTCACGCTGGCCACTTGGTATGCGTCGACCAGCATCCCTGCGAACATGTTGGCCTGCACGGCGAAGTCGCCGGTCGAGCACTCGAGGATCTTCGTCTGACTGACCGCCATCGCCGCGGTGTCGGGGGCCTGCGTGGCAGCGACACATTCCTTCGCGCGCGCGAGTGCGACGGCGTCATCGCGCGCAATCGCCTCGCTCTGGTCGTGGGACCGCAACGCAAGGTATCCGCCGACGGCGACGCCAGCCGTCAGGAGCACCAGCACCGCGCAGATCGCAACGAACCAACCCCGGCCCAGATGCTCCGGGCGCCGCATGTCGGCGCCCTGCTCGTCCGATGCCGCCGGCTCGACGTTCTCGTCCTGCTCTGTTACGACTTCGGGTTCCTGTGCAATCGTGTCTCCCGGGTCGCTGCGCTCCTGCCCTCCGGTGGGGTTCAGCTGGCTGGTGCCAGCATCTCCTTCCATCCGTCGTCTCCTGGGTTGCTTGAATTGGTCACGGAGTATGTAACCCCGTCGGGTCCAACGACCTCACCGCTGGATGGGCTGTAGATCGCCGTTGGACCTGATGCCGGAGTGTAGATGCACGGGTTGGGCTGCTGGCCACTGCAGGCCACGGAGCCCTGGCCAGGGGCGGTGAGCGGGTCGTTCATCGGGGATGGCGTTCCGGGCAGTTGATCGGCGGGCAGCGGGTTCATCCCGTTGTTGATCGACGGCGCCGGAATCACGTAACCGGGCTTCACCGGCTGATCGCACCGTGCGGCGGGTGCCGGGCAGGTGAGGATCTGATTCGGGTCGCCGTACCACGGGTTGGTACCCATCGGAACGTACGGTTCGTTGCTGCGGCATTCCTTCGGCGTCGCGGCACGCTTCCCGGGCACGTCGGCACACGGGTAGTTGCGGGCGCCACGAACGACGTTGCCCTGGAAGTCCTTCGGGATCTTGCAGTAGGTGCCCGACGGCAACGGCGCCATGCTGGTGTCGGCCGGCGAACGCCACTCCGACGCCGGCACGAACCCGGTCAGACACGGCGGTGGCTGGCCGATCGACAGGCCGAAGTGCAGCAGACCCTCACCCTCGAAGATCGTGCCGGCCTGGGCGATCGTCGCGCCCTGGGGCAGGATCACCAGCGCCTGCTCCAGGCCTTTGTGATAGCGCTTGAGCATGTCGGTGACGATCGCCAGATTCGCCAGCGTCTGGGGCAGTGCGTCTCGCACGCCGCCGAACACCGCGTTCAGCTGATCGGCCGTCGGAGCGGCCTGCTGCAGACCGCTGCGCAACGCCTGATCCTGCTCCGCGGTCTGGGACGTGATGTTGTTCAGGTTCGCCGCCCATTGGGAGATGGCGTCACCCGAGTTGACCTGGCTGTCCAGGATCGGCGTCGAGTTGTTGATGATGTCGTCGACCGGGCCCAGGTTGTCCTTGAAGTCGCTGGCGATCGCGGTCGTCGAGTCGACCAGGCGCTGCAACGCCGGACCCAGTCCACCCACGGCTTGGGACGTCTCGGTTAGCAGCGAGTCGATCTTCTCCTTGGGCAGCACCGCAAGGCCCCTGTTGGCGAGGTCCAGTGCAGGGCCGACCTCACTGGGAACCGAGCTGTTGGTAATGGTGGTGCCGGGGGTCATGAACTGCGTCGAGTTACCCGTGGGCACCAGGTCGAGGTACTGCTCGCCGAGGGCGGACACCGAGTGCACGTTGGCCGTCGCGTCGACCGGAATCTTGAACTGACTGTCGATACTCATCTCGGCGCGCGCCCCACGCTCGGTGGGATCGACGGCCGTCACCTTGCCGATGGTGATGCCGCGATAGGTCACGTTGGCCGACGAGTACAACCCGCCCGATTTCGGCAACTCTGCGTACAGCTTGTACTGGCCGATGCCGATCAGGCTGGGCACCCGGAGGTAGTACCACCCCAGCGCGACCAGAGCGATCACCGTCAGGATCGTGAATAGGACCAGCTGAATCTTGATGAAGCGGGTCAGCACAGCTCACTCACCCCTCTCGACCAGCGGTCCACCCGGCGCGTCGTGCGGGTTCGGCGTGAACCTGACGTCCGGGATCATCGTGTTCGGGTCGCGGCCCCACGCCTGCTCGAGTGCCCGCAACATGCCCGAGACTCCCGTGCCCGAGAGCAGCCCGTTGTCGAGGGCCGACAGCGTCAGGTCGACGTTGAGCGAGACGTTGATGTAGTCGCCGCGGACCACCTTCGGCACGTTCTCGATGCTGAACGGCGCCGTGAACAGCAACTTCAGGGCACCGATCACGTAGGGCGCCGACTTGCCCAATTGGACGAGCGGCCGCTGCAGGTTCTGCAGGTTGGCGGTGATGTCCGGATTCGCCTGCGATAGCGTGTCGTCGGTCGCCTTGCTGACCCGGCCCAGCGCGGTCACCGCGTCGGCGAACAGATCGCGGGTGTCGGCGAAGTGCTTGATCAACGGCGGGAACTCGGTCAGCACGCGATCGAGCGTGTTGTTGCGCTGCGCGACGATGGACAGCAGCCGGTTCGTCGAATCGATCGCGCGGGTGATGTCCTGGCGCTGCGCGTTCAACTCAGCGGTGAAGGTGTCCAGCCGGCCCAGGAACTCCCTGATCTGATCCCCCCGACCCGACAGGACGTTGTTGAGCTCGGTCTGGATGGTCACGAGGTTCGGGATGCCGCCACCGGTCAGGATGGTTCCGATGCTCGCCAGCACCCGCTCGGTGGTGGGGAACGACGAGGAGTTCCGCAGTGGGATGGTGTCCCCGCTCTTCAGCAGCTGATTCGACGGATTCGGCGGTGGGTCGAGTTGCACGTGCTGTGACCCCAGCAGCGACGTCTGACCGATCGCCGCGAGGGTGTTGGACGGCAGCTTCAGGTTGGACTGGACGTCCAGCGTCAGCGTGGCAACCCAGTTCTTCAACTCGATCGAGCGGACGCTGCCGACGAACACGTCGGCGACCCGGACCCGGCTGTTGACGTTGAGCGCCAACGTATCCGGCATCTGGACGTAGATCGTCATCGTGTCCGCCCCGGTGGCGGCACCACCCGGCAGCGGCACGTTCGCGATGCCCTGCCAACCGCACGACGTCAGCACCACGGCGATCATCATCATCGCGAAGGCGCGCTTCGCCAGCCGACCGATGCCGAGCCTCTTCGTGTGCGTTCGTTGCAACAGACTCATTACCCCGCCCCTTGTTCAGCGGGCAGCGGTGGCCCCGCGGGTGCGGGCGCCGGTGCGGGTCCCGCGGCCGGTGGAGCGATGGCGCCCAACGGATCTCCGGCGAGCACGCCCGGTGCGGGAGCGGGAGGTGGCCCCGGCTGCGGGTACCACGGCGGCGGCAGCGGGGTGTTCTCGCTGTAGGCGTCCGGCGGCCCGGGCAGCTTCCCGTTCGGCTGCACACCGAACGCGGGCGGCGCGGGCGGCGCCACGATGTCGGGCCCGCCCATCAACTCGGACAGCGACTCCGGCGTCAGCATGTTCTGGGTCAACGGCTGCACGTCGACGCCCTGCATGCCGGGCGCGACGACCCAGCCGGGCTCGTGGTTGCCATGCGAGAACAGGGTGTCGCGCGAGAAGATGCCCGGCACGGTGGTGTCCTTGTAGCCCGGCGGCGGCTGCAGGCGCGGCTCGGAGTACGCGATCTGCTTCGGCAGCGTCATCGCGGAGCTGAACTGGTTCAGGCCGAACGGCGGATAGTTGAACTTGGTCGCGTCCAGGATCGGCGCGAGGTACTGCGCGCACAGCTCCGCGGAGTCCTGATAGCCCAGCCTGCTGCCCGCCTGAATCGCACTGCAGAGGAACTGCATGGGATTCGCGTACATGTTGATGGTCGGCAGGCCGACGATGCCGCCCGCGTTGGGCGAGGAGATGTTGACGATGTTGGCCGCCAGGTTGGGGAACACGTGCAGACCCGTCTCGAGGCCGTCGCGCGGCGTGGGCTGCAGAATCGCGTTCGTGACGTCGGCGAGGTTGTTGACGTCCTTGGTCAGCACCGAGGCGTTCTCATCGAGGAAGCCCCGCGTCGTGGTCAACAGCTGGTCGAGGTCCTTCAGCGCCGTGGCCACTTCCCGGTCGGTGTTGGTGAACGAGTTGGTGAACTGCGCGAGGTCATGGTTGAGCGCCACGAACTGCTGGTCGCTCTTGTAGAGCGCGTTGACGAACAGCGCCAGGCTCTTCACCACGCCGAAGAAGTCGCCGCGGCCCTGGTTCAGGGTGGTGAGCGCCTCGGACAGGCTGTTGAGCGTGGTGTTGATCTCCTTGCCCTTGCCGGCCAGGCCGTCGGCGAAGGACTCGATGACGTCGCCGAACGGACCCTTCGGCTGCGCCGGCGTTGGGCCCAGGTCGGTGAGGATCCGGTTGATCGAGTCACGCAGCTCGTCGTACTCGACCGGCACCTGGGTGCGGTCGATCGGGATGACGGCCTCGTCCTCCAGTTCCGGGCCACCGGTGTAGGGCGGCGCCAGCTGGATGGTGCGCGAGGCCACCAGACTCGGGTTGAGGATGGACGCCGTGACGTTGGCGGGCACCTTGTACTTCGAGGAGTAGGTGAACGTCACCTTCATCTTGTCGCCGGCCGGCTCGATCGAGTCGATGGTGCCGACCCGGACACCCATGATCTGGACCTTGTCGCCGGGATACAGCGCCAAGGTCTGCGGGAAGTAGGCGACGACGGTGTTGGTGGTCAGCTTCTTGTACAGGTGCCAGCCGACGGAGGCGACGATCAACCCCAGGATAACGACGATCGTTCCGACGATGATCGAAGCCCGGCTCAGGGCGGGCAGCTTCAGGTTTCGGACGTTGAAGATGGTCGACATCTACCGGCCCCTATCCCTGTGATCCGGGTGGGAGGAACGGCGGGTTGCCTGGTAGCTGTTCGCCACCGCCAACCTGCGGTCCCGGGCCGGGAGGTGGTGGCGGTCCGGTGAGTGCCGGAGGCAGCGGGGACGTGCCGTCGCCCTGGAGGGACCCCGGGGCAATGTATGGGTCGGACGGACCCGGCGTGGCCGGAACCGTCCTGGCTCCGGGCGGGCCGGGAGCGAACGGCGGCGGCGGGATGCCGGGGACAAAGGACGGGAACTCGCCAGGGAACGCGGCGCTGGGGACGCCGGGGGCAGGTACCGCTGCGGCGGGGTTGGGCGGCAGGCCGACCACGTCGGGACCCTGTCCCTCGTAGTTGGGCCCGTAGGGGTTGTTACCGAACGGACCGACCGAGGTGTTGGCGCACGGCAGCGGATTCGCCGACGTCGGGTAGTCACCTGGCGCGGGGGCATAAGAGCATGGCGTGCCCGCAACCACTGCGGGACCCGGATGTTCCGGGGTGCCCTCCAGCGGAGTCGGCGCAGCAGGCGGGGCGCCGTTGGCCTGTCGTTGACCGTTCGGGTCCGGGTACCGGAACGAGGGCAGTCCCGCGTTGCCCCAGAACTCTTGGGGATCGATGCCACGCTTCTTGAACGCGGCGTCGACCCACGGCTGCAGGATCCAATACGGCAACAGGTTGACCAGCATGACCTTGAAGTAGGGGCCGGACGCGAGGGCCTCGGCGAGGGAAGCGGTGAACTTGCTCAGCGTCGACAACACGTCGATCAGGTCGTACTTGCGCTGTACCAGGACATCACTGATGGTGTTCAGCTGGTTGAGCACGCGGTTGAGGTTCGGGTTGTCGTTGATGAAGCCCCTGACCTGCTGAGAGAACGCCGCGACGCGTTCCAGCAGCTGGCCCACCGCATAGCTGCGCTCGTTGACGGCGGCCAACAGCGTCTTCGCGTTCACCAGCAGCGAGTTGATCTGCTCGCTGCGGCTACCGAGCACGCCAGCGATCTTGTTCGCGTTGGCCAGCAGCTTCTTGATGTCGTCGTCGCGCTTGCCGATGGTGTCGGAGAAACGTGCGACACCGTCGAGTGCAGCGCTCAGATGCGGCGAAGTCTGAGAAATGGTCTCCGACAACACGTTCAGCGACTGCTTGACCGTTTTGGTGTCCCATCCGGAGGCCGACTTGGTGAGGTCGAAGAAGGCGTCGTAGATCTGGTACGGCGTGGTGGTCTGGCCGAGTGGCAGGACCCCGTTGGCGTTCAACGGTTTCGAGCCGCGCGGCTCGATCTCGAGGTTCTTGCGGCCCAGGATCGTGTCGGTGCGGATGTTGGCTCGGCTGTCCGTGCCGATCTTCATGCCACCGAGCGAGTACCCGATGATCACCTTGTCGCCGTCGATCTCCATGGAGTTGACCGTGCCGACGTCGACGCCCGCGATGCGGACCTTGTCGCCCGGATTGAGCCCGCCGGTATCGGTGAACTGCGCGTAGTACCTGGGCGTCGCGAAGACCATGGGCACGCTCGCGAAGCTCTGCCCCACGCCGATGACGAGAAGCAGGATGAGGATGCCCATCGTGCCGTTGCGGATCCGGTTCGACCCTTCCAGCGACCTCATTGCGGCGTGCACCTTCCGGAGGGCTGCGACCACACCTTGACCGTGCGGACGGGTCCGCCGGGCTGTAGTCCGTTCAGTTTCAGCGTGACGTCGCATGCGTAGAAGTTGAAGAAGTCACCGTAGACGCCGCCTGCACGCCCGATGATCTTCAGCGCGGTCGGCAGCCGGGTCAGGATGTTGTTGAGCTGATCCTTCTGATCGACCAGCGGCTGCTGGATCACCTCGAGCTGGGTGACGGTCTTCTGCAGCAGCGGGCGGTTCTCGCCGAGCAGGTCGGCGACCGAGCCCGCGGCGTCACTGATGTCGGCCACGGAAGTCGCGATGGGATCGGCGCGGTTCTTCAACCCGGTGATCAGCTTCTCGAAGTTCTGCACGGTCTCGTCGAACTGCTGCTGATGCTTGACCGTGGTGTCGAGCACGGTGTTGAGGTTGCGGACCACCTCGCCGATGGCCTGGTCGCGATCGGCCAGCGCGGACGTCAGCGAAGCGGTCTGGTCGAGGATGTCGTTGATGGTGCCGCCCTGACCCTGGAAGATCGTGACGATCGACTGAGCGATGTTGTTCACCTTGTCCGGATCCAGCGCCCGGAACAGCGGCCGGAATCCGCCGATCAGGGCGTCCAGGTCGAGCGCGGGCTGGGTGTGCTCGATCGGGATGGTGCCGCCGGCGGGCAACCGCTTCTCGTCGTCGCCGCGCTTGAGTTCCAGATAGCGGTCACCGATGAGGTTGAGGTACCGGATCGAGGCGGTGGTGCCCTGGAACAGCGGCAGCGACCGATCCACGGCGAAGTTGACCTTGACCCTGGTCCCGCCGTTCACGAGCTCGACCTTGTCGACCTTGCCGACCTCGACGCCCGAGGCGCGGACGAACTGTCCGGCCCGCAGTCCGCTGGCGTTGCTGAACTCCGCCGAGTACCCCGTGGTGCGGTCGAACCGCAGCTGCCCGAACACCACGATGATGATCGCAGTGAACATGAGCAGCACCAAGGCGAAGGCGCCAAGCTTGATCGCTGTACCGGTAATCCTCATGGGTTGATCGTGTTCTCCCCGATCTGGCGTCCCCAGACGTATTCGATGGCGATGGGCTGACCGAGTTCGAAGTGGTTGTAGGGAGCGATGCTGGCGCCGGTGTCCATCACCAGGTACGGCTGCGGCCACAGGTCACGGGTAACGGGCTGCCAGCAGCCGGGCCGACCCTCTGGGCCGCCGTGGGCGTTCACCCGCGGCAGGTTGTCGGGATACACGTAGGGGTTGCCCGCGCCGAGGACCTCGGAGTGGGTGCGCAGCGAGTAGCCGTTGCCGCCGAGGGACGAGGCGATCTTGGGCTCGACGTCGTGGTAGTTGCGGATGGTGCAGTACAGCGCCGGGCTGTACTCGTCGAGCAGCGCGCTGGTCGGGACGAGATCGGCGGCGCCGCGGACCAGGTAGGGGCCGCCGCGTTCGAATACGTCTCCGCCGGTGTTGCCGAACCCGACAGAGGCCATCAGGGCCGCGTCGATGTTGTGCTGCTGCTCGTTGAGCGTGCGCGCCGTGGTGACGGCGTGCTCCAGCGCGTCGAAGAGGTTGGGCGCGTTGTCCGCGTAGACGTCGGCGAGATCGGCCAGCCGCTGGTTGTCCTGACGGATCCGCGGCATCAGCGGGTTGACGTCGGCAAGGATCGTGTTGCCGTTCACGATCGACTGGCCGAACCGGTCACCCAGGCCGTCCAGCGCCTGCGCGGTGGCGGTCAGCGTCTGGTTGAGCTTGACCGGGTCGACCTTCTCCGCCACCGACACCACGGTCTCGAACAGCGTGTTGAACTCCGTGGTCACCGCGGACACGTCGATCACGTCCGCGGGCTTGATGCGTTGGGCCGATGGGTCCTTCGGCGAGGAGAACGCGACGTACTTGTTGCCGAACACCGTGGTCGCCTTGATCTCGGCGTCGACGTTCTGTGGGATCAGGTTGACGAACTTCCGATCGACGTCCAGGACCACCTTGGCCTTCTGCTGGTCACCGACGTTGATCGCATCGATGCTGGCCACACGCCCGATCTCGACGCCGTTGAAGGTGACCTTCGACCCCGGGTCCATCGACAGGCCGGAGCGCGCAGAGATCAGCGTCAGCTTCTCGGGCTCGCTGAACCCGCCGCGGAACTGAGTCCACACGAGCGCAACCACGACTGCGAAGACCACCAGCAGAACCAGGCCGGCCAGCTTGAACGGCGGCGTCTTCGGTGTATTGACCGGTGATTGCACCTGGCCCGGGGCAGTCATCGGTTACACCGTCAGGTTGAAGTTGGCGTTGGTGCCGTAGAGCGCCAACGAAGCGAACAGGACGACCAGAACGATCGCGATCAGCGATGCGCGCATCGACCGGCCGACGGCCTCGCCGACGCCCACCGGACCGCCGCTGGCGTAGAAGCCGTAGTAGCATTGGTTGAGCATGACGATCACCGAGATGATGATCGCCTGCACGAACGACCAGGCCACGTCGTCGGGGCGCAGGAACGTGCGGAAGTAGTGCTCGTAGGTGCCGGTGGACTGGCCGTAGAACAAGGTGGTGGTGATCTGGGCCGACAGGAACGACATGATGATCGCCATCGCATACAGCGGGATGATGACCACGAAGCCGGCCATGATCCGCGTCGAGACCAGGTACGAGATGGACTTGATGCCCATCACCTCGAGCGCGTCGATCTCCTCGCTGATGCGCATCGCGCCGAGTTCGGCGGTGGCACCGGCGCCGACCGTCGCGGCCAACGCCTGCCCCGCCACGACCGGTGCGGCGATGCGCACGTTGACCAGGGCGGCAAAGAATCCCGTGAACGCCTCGACGCCGATGTTGCCCAGCGACGCGAAGCCCTGGATGGCAATCAGCGAGCCACCCGACAGGGTGACGAAGCCGACGATCGCGACCGTGCCGCCGATGACGGCCATGGCACCGGTGCCCATCCCGATCTCGGCGATCAGGCGCAGCATCTCCCTGCGGTAGTAGCGCACGGCGTGGCCGATCGAACCGACGGCGCTGACGACGAACCAGGCGACGTGGCCGACACTGTCCAGGAACCGCGCGGGTGAGGTGACCAGCCTCCCCCCGCTGGCGGTGGCTCTGGGAAACCGAGAGCGCAGGACTGCAGACGCCGACATGTCAGCGCCCCGTTCCGAATCGGACACCGATGGTGGTCATCACGACGTTGACCGCGAACAGTGCGATGACACAGAGCACCAGCGTCTCGTTGACCGCTGTGCCCACACCCTTGGCGCCGCCGGACACGGTCAGGCCGCGATAGCAGCCGACCAGTCCGGCGATCATGCCGAAGGTCAGCGCCTTGACGATCGAGATGACCACCTCGGGCAGACCGGTGACCAGCGTCAGCGTCGACACATAGGCACCGGCGGAGATGTTCTGCACATAGACCCCGAAGATGAACCCGCCGACCAGACCGATGGTGATCACCGCACCGTTGAGCAGCAACGCCACGAACGTCGAGGCGATCACCCGCGGCACGACCAGCCGGTGGATCGGATCGATGCCCAGCACCTCCAGGGCGTCGATCTCCTCGCGGATCGTGCGGGCGCCGATGTCAGCACAGATCGCCGTCGACCCCGCCCCAGCCACCACCAACACCGTCACCAACGGACCCAGCTGGGTGACCGCACCCAACGCCGCACCCGCCCCGGAGATGTCGGCAGCACCGAACTCCTTGAGCAAAATGTTGAGGGTAAAGATGATCAACACCGTCAACGGGATCGACACCGCAAGGGTCGGCAAGAACGCCACCCGCATCAAGAACCAGCCCTGAAGAACGAACTCCCGCCACTGGAAAGGCCGACGGAACAACGCCTTACCCGTCAACACACACATCTTGACGAAACCACCGACCGCCGTGAGGCCAGGCTTTACCTGGTCGCGGACGTAGTCGACGAGACCTGGCGTCTGCGCAGTCACCGGACTACTCCCAAGACGAGGCCGCGGTCACTCCGGCGCACCGGCAGCACCTGTAGCACGCTCCCTCCTTGCTCCTGCCCCATGTGTGTGATCCCGGTCTCCCTACTCGTCGGTAGTAAGGCGGACTACAGGACTGTACCCGATCCGATCGGGGCGGGGCACCGCATCGGCAGGATTGAGGACGCAACCGTTAGCAAACCCATCTCCGCTGGTCAGCCTTCCGACGATCCGGCAGAAACCGTTGACGCAGAAGAACTTTCGTGTGCGTCAATGGAATTCGTCGCGCCGAAGCGCGTTCTCAGTTCCGTCTTCAAGACTTTGCCTGCGGGGTTTCGGGGCAGTGCGTCGACGACTTCCAGCGCCTTGGGATGCTTGTAGCGGGCCAGCCGTTCGGCGAGGAATTCGCCGAGTTCGGCCAGGGTCAGTTCGGTCTGCGCGGCGGCGCCCAACGCAACGATCGCCACCGGAACCTCGCCCCACTTTTCGTGCGGCCTGCCGATCACTGCCGCTTCGGCGATGGCCGGGTGCCCGGCGAGCGCGTTCTCCACCTCGGCGCAGTAGATGTTCTCGCCGCCGGAGATGATCATGTCCTTCTTGCGGTCGACCACCCAGACATAGCCCTCTTCGTCCTGGCGGACCAGGTCGCCGGAGTGGAACCAGCCCCCCGCGAACGCCTCGGCGGTGGCTTTGGGGTTGTTCCAGTAGCCCGCCATCAAAGTGGGTGCCCGGTAGACGATCTCGCCGACCTGGCCGACGGGCACGTCGTTCATGTCGTCGTCGACGACGCGTGCGGCGACGGTGGGGATGACCTTGCCGACCGACCCGAGCTTGCGGATGGCGTCCCCGCTGAGCAGCATGCACGTCACCGGCGACATCTCGGTCTGGCCGAACGCGGCGAGGATCTGCGTGCCGGGGAACGTCTCCGCCATGTCGCGCAACACCCTGTCCGACGCCGGCGCCGCCCCCCAGGACAGCACCCGCAACCGGTGTTGCCGGGGGTTGGCCTTCTGCTCAGCGCACACCGCCTGCCACTGGGCGGGCACCAGGAAGATCGCCGACACGCCCTCGGCCTCGAGCACATCGAGCAACGCCCCCGGGTCGAAGGCGCCCAACGGATACAGCACGGTCGGCAGGCCGAGCAGCAGGCCGCTGACGATGTTGCCGACGCCGGCGATGTGGAACAGCGGCACGCCGATGAATCCGACGTCGCCGTTGATGTCGGGGCTGACCGTGAAGAGATTGGTCATCGCCTGACCGGCGATGTTGTTGTGGGTCAGCACCGCGCCCTTGGGTCGGCCGGTGGTTCCCGAGGTGTACATGATCAGCGCGGGCGAGTCGTTGGGTACGTCCACCGGTTCTGGCGGGCCACCCGCCTCGGCAAGTAGATCGTCGTACCCGAGAAGCCCGTCCTCGCTGGCGCCGCCGGCCACGATCACGGTGGCCAGCGTCGGGTCGAGGCCGCGGACCGCCGTCGCCACACCGGCAAGCACCGCTTCCGTCACGACGACCCGGGCTTCGCAGTCGCCGACCAGGAAGGCGATCTCCGGTGGCGTCATCCGGAAGTTGACGGGCACAGCGATGGCGCCGAGCAGATTGGTGGCCAGGAGCGTCTCGATGAACTCGGTCCGGTTGAGCATCAGGATCAACACGCGATCGCCGAACCCGACGCCGCGCCGACTCAGCGCGCCCGCCAGAGCGGTGACCCGGCGGTCCAGCTCACCCCAGGGGGTCGTGCGGCCGAGGAACCGCAGTGCCGTGGCATCGGGCTGCATCAGCGCATGGCGGGCGAGTTGGTTCGTCCAGTTGTGCCTGCGGGCCAGGTACGGCTGCTCGACAGGCGACGGTGAAGCGGTCAACGTCTTGTGCTCCCCGGGGGTGACGAGCGCAGGTTGCGCGGCGTTGATATTTGATCAAACATGGTTTCGCCCCGGTCACACTATGGCCTCGGCGGCTCGGGAACAACCCCACGCCAGACGGACGGACAGTGCAGGGACAAATGGGGACGGAAGGGCCGT
>JAVRPF010000663.1:0-2931 GCA_032162385.1 Mycobacterium sp. | reverse complement strand
GCCCAGAAAGTAGTTGCCGTGCCACGTGGGACCGATCGGCGTCTCGCCCAGCTTCAGCACGCCGCCGCCCTGCTGGAGGATCGGCACCCGCTTGCCGTTGATCACGGTGGTGCCGTTCAGGTTGTTGACGAACGGATCGGTGTGCGCGACGTGGTCGGCGTACAGCGGCGCCGCGAACGAGACCAGCACGATCAGCAGGAACAGCACCAGCGCTGCGATCGCCAGCCGGTCTCGCAGCAGCCGCCGGCCGGCCAGCGCCCACGGGCTGCGGCCGGCGACCTGCTCCTTGACGCCATCCTGCGGCGTGGTCTCCTCAACGACGATCTGCGACACGCCCGTGCTGCCGTCCGGGCCTCTACTTGACCGATAGGTGTGAAAACAGCATGTACCACTGCGGGCTCCAGGCGTAGCCCTTCACCCGCTTCGAGACGAAGTCGATCAGCTTGGGGTTGAACAGCTGCACCATCGGCGCCTGATCGGTCACTTCCGCGTCGATCTTCGCCCACTGCTCGTTGGCTGCCGTGGGATCGGTCTCGCCCAGGGTGAGCGCGGCGTCCATCTCGGCCTGGATCGTCTTGTCGCAGAATCCCGAGATGTTCGGGCTGGCGTCGCTGTGGGGATGGAACCCGGGGCAGCCGAACAGCACGTTCAGGAAGTCGGACGCTGCCGGGTAGTCCTGGTACCACTGCGAGTAGCCGACCTGGACGTTGTTGTCGGAGTTCTGGATGTAGCCGTACTGGATGCCGCCCGCCAGCAGCTTGGCGCTGGCCTTGTAGCCGATCGCGTTCAGGTCGTTGACCATCTGCTGCGCGATCGCCTTGCCCACCTCGTCGGTGGTTCCCACAACCGACACCTTCGCGCCCTTGGTGCCGGACTCGGCCACCAGCTGCTTGGCCTTGGCCAGGTCGGGGCCGTGCCACACGCCGTCGCCAGGGTTGGTGGTGTACGGGCAGTAGGGCTTGTATCCGGGGAAGTTGGGCGGCAGCACCTGGCATGTCGGCACCGCCAGCGACGGGCCGCCGTAGATCTTGACGTAGGCGCTGCGGTCAGCGGCGAAGTTGATCGCCTGCCGCGCCTTCTGGTTGTCGAACGGCGGGATGTTGACGTTCAGCGCGAAGTAGTACTCGGCCGTCAGCGGGTTGACGTGCACCTGGTCTGCGTACTGCGTGCTGAGCTCGTTCAGCCGGTCGGAGGGCGGCGGGTCGAACACCCAGTCCGCCTGCCCGTTCTCGACCTGCGTCACCTCTGCCTCCACGGTGAGGCCGAACTTGTAGTCGATCTCGTTGACGAAGCCATCGGGCTGCGTCTGGGCGTTCCAGACCTTGAAGTACGGGTTGCGCACCATCACGGCCTCGTGCTGGGGGTCGTAGGACTTCCACATGTAGGGGCCGGTGCCCGGAGGCGGGCTGTTGCCGAGATCCTTCAGCGAGGTGTTGCCGGGCACCGCGAAGGCGAACGGCAGCGACAGCTTGTAGAGGAACTCGGGGTCGGGAGCGGTCAGGTTGAACGTGACCGTGCCGGCCGCGTCATCGGCCACGACGCCCTTGGTGAGGTCGCACGAGGCGGCGTTCTTGAGGCAGGCGTCGGCGCCGACGATGCCGCCGTAGAAGCCGTTTGCCGGCCCCGGCACCGTGAACTGGCGCGTCATGACGGTGACGAAGTCGCTGGCCTTGAGGGGCGTGCCGTCCGAAAACTTGATGCCCGGCCGCAGCGTGAAGGCGTAGGTCTTGCCGCCGTTGGTGGGCTTGGGGATCTCGGTTGCCAGGTCGGGCAGCAGCTCGGTGCCCGCGGCGCCGCCGGTCGATCGGAACTGAACGAGTCCGTCGTAGGTGATGATCAGAAGCTGCCACTCCTGGAGCGTGTAGTTCTTGGCCGGATCGGCCGGGCCCCAGTTCGAGTTTGCGAGCAGGGTCAAGGTGCCACCGCGTCCACCGCCGGGCGACGAGCCGGCGCCGCTGCTGTTGCTACTGCCGCTGCCGCCGCCACATGACGTGGCAAGCAGTACGACGGCGACCAGGGTCGTGAAGCTCAAAAAGCTGCGGTTTCGCATCCTCGTCCTTTCGCAAACGGTGGGCCGCTGCCCGGCGGGTCGCCGATGTTACATCACGGTCCGTATAAACGCTAAGACGACCGCGGGCTGACTTGGATAGGTGCCCCGGCGAACGGGTTGCTCCGTGGCCGCAACCGTGAGATACATCTCATCTCTGACTGCGTCCGTCTCTCGACACAGGAGGTATCGACATGTCCACAACTCCGGCGCTTGATGCCGACCGGATCAAGTCGCTCTCCGCCGGCGTCTCCGGCACTGTGCTGCTGCCCTCCGACGCGGGCTACGACGAGGCGCGGCGCGTGCACAACGGCCTCGTCGACCGGCGGCCGGCCGCGATCGCGCACTGCCACACCACCGCCGACGTGGTTGCCGCGGTGCGTTTCGCCACCGGATCCGGGCTCGAGATCGCGGTCCGCGGCGGTGGCCACAACGTCGCCGGCCGCTCCGTCTGTGAGGGCGGGCTGCTGATCGACCTGTCCGGGATGCGCGCGGTCGAGGTCGATCCGGCGACGCAGACCGCCCGCGTTCAGGGTGGTGCGCTCTGGCATGAGCTGAACGACGCTGCGGCCGAGCACGGGCTGGCGGTCACCGGCGGGGCGATCTCGACCACCGGCGTCGGCGGCTACACGCTGGGCGGGGGGCTGGGCTGGCTGATGGCCACCCAGGGCCTTGCGGCTGACAACCTGATCGGGGTCGAGCTGGTCACGGCCGACGGGTCGGTGCTCCAGGTCTCCGATGAGGCGGAGCCCGATCTGATGTGGGCGCTGCGCGGCGGGGGCGGCAACTTCGGAGTGGCAGCGTCGCTGACCTTCCGTGTGCGGCCGGTTGGCATGGTGGTGGGCGGACTGATCGCCCACCCGGTCGAGGCGGCTCGCGACATG
>JAVRPF010000662.1:0-5003 GCA_032162385.1 Mycobacterium sp. | reverse complement strand
AAGCCCGAGGCCATCCTGCCCGCCTACGGCATGGCCGAGACGACGCTGGCGGTGTCGTTCTCGGAGTGCGGCGCCGGCCTGGTGGTCGACGAGGTCGACGCCGATCTGCTTGCCGCGCTGCGCCGTGCCGTGCCCTCGACCAAGGGCAACACCCGACGCCTGGCCTCACTGGGCCCGCTGCTGACGGATCTCGAGGCACGCGTGGTCGACGACACCGGCGAGGTGATGCCGGCCCGCGGCGTCGGCGTCATCGAACTGCGCGGCGAGTCCCTCACTCCTGGCTACCTCACGATGGGCGGTTTCCTGCCCGCCCAGGACGAGCACGGCTGGTACGACACCGGTGACCTCGGCTACCAGATGGACAACGGCCACATCGTGGTGTGCGGTCGCGTCAAGGACGTCATCATCATGGCGGGCCGCAACATCTATCCCACCGACATCGAGCGCGCCGCAGGGCGCGTCGACGGGGTGCGGCCCGGCTGCGCGGTCGCCGTCCGGCTCGATGCAGGCCACTCCCGTGAGACCTTCGCCGTAGCGGTGGAGTCCAACGCCTGGCAGGACCCGGTCGAGGTGCGTCGCATCGAGCACCAGGTCGCCCACGAGGTGGTGACCGAGGTCGACGTGCGGCCGCGCAACGTCGTGGTGCTCGGCCCCGGCACCATTCCGAAGACGCCGTCGGGCAAGCTGCGCCGGGCCAACTCGGTCGCGCTGGTCACCTAGCCCCGCTACTTGGCCCCGCTTCTTGGCGCGAGCGTGCATGTCTGCTGTGCGACACGCCGCGACGCGCCGGCGCGATCCGCACGCTCACTGCGCCCCGAGCGCGCACAAACCGGTGGCGGCCCGTCAGTGGCTGTCGATAGCGTGGCAGCCGTGAACTCGCCGGCCATCGAAGCCATCGACCTCGTCAAGCAGTTCGGTGATCCCGCCAGGGACAAGCCAGCCGTCGACGGCGTGAGCTTCGCCGTGCCGCAGGGGACGGTGATGGGCCTGCTCGGACCGAATGGGGCAGGCAAGACCACGACCGTCCGGATGATGACGACGCTCACCGAGCCCACCAGCGGGACGGCACGGGTGGCCGGTTACGACGTCCGCACCGAATCCGCCATGGTGCGCAGCAACATGGGGCTCACCGGGCAGTCCGCGACGGTCGACGAGCTGCTGACCGGCCGGGAGAACATGCGGATGATCGGCGCCCTCTACGGCATCGGCCGTCGCGACGTCGCGCGGCTGGGCGACCAGTTGCTTGAGCAGTTCTCGATCGCGGAGGCGGCCGACCGGCCGGTGAAGTCGTACTCCGGCGGAATGCGCAGGCGTATCGACGTGGCGGTCAGCCTGATCGCGTCGCCGCCGGTGCTCTTCCTCGACGAGCCCACCACCGGCCTGGACCCGCGCGGCCGCGTCGACCTGTGGGACGTGCTGCGCGGCCTGGTCGCGCAGGGCACCACGCTGCTGCTCACCACCCAGTATCTCGAAGAGGCCGACCAGCTCGCCGATCACATCGTCGTGATGGACCGGGGCCGCATCATCGCCGAGGGCACGCCGCTGCAGCTCAAGCAGCAGGCGGGCAACGCCAGCCTGGTGGTGACGGTGTCGCACGCCGATGACCTGCAAACCGCGCGCGAGCTGATGGCCAGGACCGGCGTCGAGGTGCACGTCGACGCCGGCGCACGGCAGCTCACCGCGGCGGCGGAGGGTATCGCGGACATGACCAGGGTGGCGGGCTGGCTGCAGGACAGCCGGATCGAGGTCGACGACATCGGCCTGTCCCGGCCGAGCCTCGACGACGTGTTCCTCTCGCTCACCGGACACCGCGCCGAGGACGAAGAGACCGAGGAGATCCGAGCATGACGACCGTCGCGCCCAAGCCCGCCCTCGAAGCGTCACGACCGGCGACGCACTCCACCACCATCGTTCAACAGTCCTGGATCATGGTGAAGCGCAACATGATCCACACAAAGCGCATGCCGGAGATGCTGAGCGACGTCACGGTGCAGCCGATCATGTTCGTACTGCTGTTCGCGTTCGTCTTCGGCGCGTCGATCGCCAATACCGGCGGCGCCTCCTACCGCGAGTTCCTGTTGCCCGGCATCATGGCCCAGACCATCGTCTTCACCGCGTTCGTCGTCGCCGCGGGCATCACGGCCGACGTCGAGAAGGGCATCATCGACCGGTTCCGGTCGCTGCCCATCCGCCGGTCGTCGGTGCTCATCGGTCGCAGCGTGGCCAGCCTGATTCACTCCTCGATCGGGATCGTGGTCATGACCTTCACCGGGCTGTGCATCGGTTGGCGCATCCGGGGCAGCATCGCCGAGGCGGTGCTGGCGTTCGCACTGATCCTGGTGTTCGGATTCGGCATGGTCTGGTTCGGCATCCTGGTCGGCTCGGTGATGCGGTCGGTGGAGGCGGTCAACGGCGTGATGTTCACCGTGCTGTTCCCGATCACGTTCCTGGCCAACACGTTTGCGCCCACCGGGCCGATGCCCACCTGGCTACGGGTGACGGCCGAATGGAATCCGGTCTCCTCATTGGCGCAGGCCACGCGCGAGTTGTGGGGCAA
Organism: Mycobacterium sp.; assembly: GCA_032162385.1. Lineage (GTDB taxonomy): Bacteria > Actinomycetota > Actinomycetes > Mycobacteriales > Mycobacteriaceae > Mycobacterium. The sequence goes on along the minus strand of JAVRPF010000662.1, from coordinate 2,446 downwards.
CGGCCCCGCCGCGCCACCAGAGGCGCAACTGCCGCTACATCACCCCGTGCTGGCGACCATCGTGTGGTCGCTGGCGATTACCGCGGCGGTGGCGCCCTTCGCATTGCGCGCCTACGCGCGTCGCACCTCGGACTAGGGTGCGAGGCGTACTCTGCGACGCCCCGGTCGAAATCGGTATCGAGAGGATCCGGTGACGGTGATGTCCGACTTGTTTGACTACGACGCGGAATTGCGCCTGCACAACGAGCTCTTTCGCGTCGCTGCCCGCGTTGGCTCTCTCGACCGTGTGCTCGACATCGGTTGTGGCACAGGCCAGTCCACGCGCGAGGCCGCCCGCGCCGCCGTGGCCGGAAGCGCGGTAGGCGTCGACCTCTCCGCGCCAATGCTCGAACGGGCCTGTCAGCTCAGCGAGGACGAGGGGCTGGCCAACATCACCTTCCAGCAGGCGGACGCCCAGGTTCACCGCTTTCCACCGACGCGTTTCGACCTGTGTATCAGCAGGTTTGGAACGATGTTCTTCGCCGACCCAGTCGCCGCGTTCACCAATATCGGGCGCGCTCTGCGCCCCGCCGCGCGCCTGGTGCTGCTGGTCTGGCAAGAACGCGACCGCAATGAGTGGGCCACCGCGATCCGTCAGACCCTCACCGCCGCATCAGCCACACCTCGCGGTCCGGACCCGTTCTCACTCGCCGACCCGACCGCCACAGAAGGCATCCTGGCGGCGGCCGGCTTCGCGGAAGTCAGCTTCTCCGACGTGCACGAGCCCGTCTACTACGGCCCCGACAGCGCCACCGCCTTCGATGCCGTGCTCCGCCTACTGAAATTCGAAGACCTGCTCGCCAACCTCGACGCCGCGGCGGCCGAGCAAGCACGCACGCGGCTACGCGCCACCCTCGACGCCCACAGCACCGACGGCGGCGTGTACTTCGACTCGCGTGCCTGGATCGTCACGGCTCGCCGCCGTCACTGACCACCGCCATTGCCGCCAGCATGTTGACGTCGTCGATTGACAACCATCCCAGCGGAATCGCCGGCTTGGGCTAGTCAAGCTAGGAGCGCACCGCAGTGCTCAGGCGGTCATAGACCCGCCACACCACGGCCTCGTGGTCGACGGTGCTCAACTCACCGGCGGCGAGCGTGCGGTCGGCGTCGGCCAATTCGTGGGCCAGCGCGTAGAGTTCGGCGTACCTGTCGACGGCGACGGCGTCGACGACACCTGCCATCCGCACCACGGCCAGCGTCCGGACCCGGGTGCGGTTGGCTCCCGCCATCGCCATGAGCAGTGCGCCGGCGCACAGGCACACGCCGGTGGAGATCGCCAGAGCGGGGCCCGACCCGATGGTGGGCACCAGGAACATCTCCATGACCAGCCACGTCAGCGCTCCCCAGATCGGCCAGGTGCGCCACACTCGCAGCAGCACCCGGTCATCGGGGGAGATGCCCGGCGGGAAGACCACCAGGTGATGGCGGGTGACGCCGTAGCGGTTCGGCGAGATGGTCAGCGAGCCCCAGGTGTGGCCGCCGTCGACCACTCGCCGCCAGCGGGGCTGATGCAGCGTGTCGTTCATACCCTCCGGTCTACGCGCGGCGAGGCGCCGCGGCCACGATCTCTACGCAATCCTGACGGAACCGTACGCAGTCTTAACGCGTTGCTCGCGTCAGGACGCCATCTCCGAACGAGGGTCGAACCCGTTGGCTCACGCCTTCGGTGCGCGGAAGTCCGCCGTCGCCGACGGCGCATTCGACGGCGACGACGTCGGAATGCCGATATCTGCCGGCGGATCGTCGATGCTCGTATTCACCGGTCCGCCAAAGTGTTCAGGGACCACTGCACCGGCGATCGCCTGCGTCGTACCGAGCACTGCGGTACATGTGCCCATGGTGATCAGTGCGCCCGCGCCGACGGCCGCCGACATCAATCTCAACCTGTTGAACTTCACTGTTGATCACTTCCAAATCCATCTGGTTAGCCGTCCCTTGTCTGAGCGGACGTTGCTTCGAACCGAGACGATCGGGTCAGGCGCTCATATGCGTCGTCTGACAGTCCCCAAGGTAGTGACAGTGTCTTGGTGTTGTGTCCGTCATTCCGTAGACATTCCGTAAAGCGTGCTGGACGGCGATGCTCATCTTTACGCATCTGAGTATAGCTGGCTATACTCAGAGCGTATGACCTCGTCTCGCAAGATCTCGCCGCGCCTTGCCGAACATCCGACCGTGCGAAAGATGATGGCGCGCAAGGCGGAGCCGCCAGGAGTGATCGATGCCGACTCCGTTCCCGCGTCACTGATTCCGAGAACGCGTCGATGTGGCAGAAGCTTGTCCTTCAAGGCCAACTACAAGGCGGCGTACTGCCTGGCCGTGTGCCCGGCGGGCGAAGAGGTCATCGAGCCGTTCCTCGACGACCGCAAGGCGTTCATGAACCTGGTGCTCAAACCGTTGCAGGACA
>JAVRPF010000661.1:0-3155 GCA_032162385.1 Mycobacterium sp. | reverse complement strand
GGCGTCACCGTCCAGGTCACGGACGGCAGCATCACCAGCGTGACCGCCAAGGGCGGCAGCGACCGTCTCACGGGCCATCTCACCACGTCCGCCTGGCGAAGCCGGCAGACGCTGCACACCGGCACCCGCTACACCGTCCGCGCAACCGCGGTCGACGCCTCCGGTAAGACGGTCACGGCCATCAGCAGCTTCCGAACGCTGAGGCCAAGCAATACCGTGCGAGCCGTGATCTTCGAGGCGGCGGGGCAGACCTACGGTGTGGGGATGCCGATCTTCATCAGCTTCGACCAGCCGGTGGTCAACAAGCGGGCGGTGGAACACGCGCTCGAGGTGCGCAGTTCGAACCCGGTGGTGGGTGCCTGGTACTGGGACGGCGACAGCACCGTCGAGTTCCGGCCGCGCAGCTACTGGCCGGCCAACACCACCGTCCACTTCGTCGGGCACCTGGACGGCGTCGAGGTGGCGCCGGGCGTCTACGGCGCGCACACCCTCAGGCAGACGTTCCGGATCGGCCGGTCGCTGATCGCGGTCGGCAGCACGGTCACCCACCACATCCAGATCTACCTCAACAAGCGCCTGCTCGGCAACTGGCCGATGAGCTCCGGCAAGCCGGGCGACGACACGCCCAACGGCACCTACCTGACGATCGAGAAGGGCAACCCGGTCGAGATGAAAGGCCCCGGCTACGACATCATGGTGCCGTTCTCGGTCCGGTTCACGTGGTCCGGCGACTACCTCCACGACGCGTTCTGGTCGGTCGGCCAGCAGGGCTTCTCGAACGTCAGCCACGGATGCGTGAACCTCTCGCCCGCCAACGCCGAGACCTACTACAACCTGTCCGTGCCCGGCGATCCGGTGACGATCAGCGGCAGCCCCCGCGGTGGCGCGTGGGGCAACGGCTGGACGGTGTGGTTCCTGAGCTGGCGCGAGCTGCTGCATGGAAGCGCGACGCACAAGGCGGTACGGGTGGGGCCGAACGGCAGCACGTTCGTCAGCCCCTCCACCCTGCGCGCGGGCTACCTCCGGCCGCCGCTGGAGGCTCCCGCGAAGGGGAACTCGCTGCCGGCTTGAGAACCGGCTTCAAGAGAGCGAGAAGATCTCCAGCCGGTCGTTGAACATGTCGCAGACGTAGAGCCTGCCGGCGACCACCTCGAGGTGCCCGGGCGCGTTGAACTGGCCCTGCCCGCTGCCGAACGAGCCGAACGCCCGCAGCACCGTGCCAGCGGCGCTGAACTCGACCAGCCGGTCGGAGCTCGTGTCGGCAGCCCAGACGTCGCCGTCAGCGTCGATCGCCACGCCCTCGGTGGCATGCAGCGTACCGACGCCGATCGTGCCCACCGCCGATCCGTCCAGCACCGAGAGCTTCACGATCCGCTGATGCCCGGTGTCCGCCACGTACACGACCCCGTTCTTGACGGCCACGTCCTTTGGCGTCGAGAAGCCGGTCACGCTCCACACCAGGAACGGCGTTCCGAGCGTGTTCCAGAGCTGGACGCGGTTGTTGAGCGTGTCGGCAACCACCACGCCGGTGGCGGTCGAGGCGACGGCGCTGACGCGCCTGAACTGACCCGGATCAAAGCCCTGGGAGCCGAAGAAGCGGCCGGTCGGGGTGCCGCTGCGTGTGAACTCGAGCATGCGGCCGTTCTTGGTGTCCGTCACCCACACCTTGCTGGGGTCGGCGCGCTCGATCGCGATGTCGCGCGGCCAGTTGAGCCCGCTCAGGTCGACACCCCATCCGCGGTGGCCCCAGTGTCCCTGCCACGCGCCGTCGATGCCGAACCGCTGCATACGCTGGTTGACGCTGTCGGCGACGAAGATGTTGCCGGCGTCAACGGCGACGCCGGTCGCCTCGTTGAACTTGTCGTCGGTGGCGGGCACGCCGGCATACGTCTTCGAGTAGGCGTAGCCGCCGCTGACGTCGGTGAACCGCTCGACCTTGTTGCCCCACAGATCGGCCCCGTAGACCATCGGGTCGACCACGCCGGGCATGACGGCGACGCGCCGGATCTGGAAGAACTGGCCCGGTCCCGATCCGTTCGATCCCATCTGCCGGATGTAGGTTCCCGAGGAGGTGAACTCCTGGATCCGGTGGTTGGTGTTGTCGGCCACCCAGACGTTGTTCTGCACGTCCAGATCGATGCCGTAGGGGCGGCGGAACTGCCCGTTCCTGCCACCCTCGGTGCCCCAAGCGGTGATCCAGGCGCCGTTGGGCGTAAACTTGGCGATCCGGTTGTTGGCGTAGTCGGCAACGTACACGTTGCCGGCCGAGTCGGTGGCCGCGTCGCGGGGAGCCGCCAGCTCGCCCGGCGCCGAGCCGTTGACGCCGCTGCCGATGGTGCGGATGAACGAGCCGGAAGGAGTGAAGATGCGGACCTGGTTGAGCACGTCCTCCGTTACCAGGATGATGCTGTTGCCGTTCGCGTCAACGCCGGCCGAGATTCCGATGGTGGAGGGAAAGCTGGTGCCCCACATCGAGATCGGGGCGCCGGTGGCGGCGTCCAGCACCTGCACCCGCTTGTAGCCCAAGTCGGCCACGTACAGCCGCCCGCCCAGGTAGGCGATGTCGCGCGGATTGTCGAAGTTGCCGGCCGCCTTCGAGCCCCGCACGCCCACGTTCCAGATCAGCGCGCCCTTGGGGCCGTACTTCTTCACCTGGTCGTTGCCGGTATCGGCAACGTAGACCGACCCGTTCGCGTCCACATCGACACCGGAGGCGTAGATCGAGGCATGCCCCGGCCCACCGACCGTCGTCAGGTACACCGGCGACGACGTGTCGGCGGCCGCACCGGATACGCCGCCAAGCGCGGCCAGCACCAGAGTGAACGGGATGGCTAGAACGAGTCGCCTGAACATGTGGGAGCCCCTATCGCGTCTGTTCGTGAAGCGGATCCGCCGGCCGCCGAGACGCAGACGCGCCCCGCCGATCGGTCTTTGAAATCCGCACGTGCCCTACATCCTCCCTGCATCGTGGGTTCCTGCCAAGGCCCGCGACATCGAGTTGCGCCAACATACACGCCCAACCGTCGCATCTCAATGGGTTCTGAGAAAAAGTCAATCCACCGCGCGGCTGCGGCTTCGAAACTCGAACGGGCGCCGCGAGCCGGTTCGGAGGAGCTGCTACGGCGAGGCGGTGCTGGCGGTCGTACCGCCGGTGG
>JAVRPF010000660.1:0-6730 GCA_032162385.1 Mycobacterium sp. | reverse complement strand
TGGAATCAGGGCGACCGCGCGGTCACGTGCATCGCGACCCTGGAGCCCAAGCGGGCAGGCTCGCTGAGGGGCTAGCGCTACCTACCCGATACCCCTGGTACCGTCTACCCATGACTTCGGAGCGATTCGACGCGGTCCTCGTGGGGGCCGGGTTTGCAGGGATCGGCGCAGCCATTCAGCTCAAGCGGCTGGGCTTCGACGACTTCGTCATCCTGGAACGCGAAGACGACCTCGGCGGTACCTGGTACGTCAACCACTATCCGGGGCTCGCCGTCGACGTGCCCACCACCACCTACTCCTACTTCTTCGAGCCGAACCCGAACTGGTCGCGACTGTTCACGCCCGGTCCGGAGATCAAGCAGTACGCCGACGACGTCGCCGACAAGTACGACGTGCGCAGGCACATGCGGTTCAGCACCGTCGTACAGGGCGCCCGTTGGGACGAGGAGGCCGACGTCTGGCGGGTCGCCCTGGCCGGTGGTGAGACGCTCACCGCGCGCTACCTGATCACGGCGACGGGCTTCCTGTCCCAGCCGAAGGTGCCCGAGATCTCGGGCATCGACAGCTTCGCGGGCAAGGTCATCCACACCACCGACTGGGAGGACGACTACCCGCTCGAGGGTCTCCGGGTGGCCGTCATCGGCACCGGTGCCACCGCCGTGCAGCTCATCCCGCAGCTCGCCAAGAAGGTCGCCGACCTGACCGTCTACCAGCGCACCCCGATCTGGGTGGTGCCCAAGATCGACCTGCGCTTCGGCGAGCGCGCCAAGCGGCTGTTCGCCCGGATCCCGTTGACGCAACGCGCCATCCGCTGGCTGACGGACTCGATCTACGAGGTGATGATCAACACCGCGATCATCCACCACCGGCGGTTCCACCGGCTCAACGTCGCCGCGGCGGACCTGTCCAAGACGCACCGATTCCTCTCGATCCGCGACAAGGAGCTGCGTCGCAGGCTGACTCCGGACTACGACTTCGGCTGCAAGCGGCCGACCTTCTCCAACGGTTATTACCGCGCCTTCACCAAACCGCACGTGCACCTGCAGGACAGCGGCATCGAGCGCATCGAGGCGGACGGGATCGTCGCCGCCGACGGCACCAAGAACGTCATCGACACGCTGATCCTGGCCACCGGCTTCGATCTGTGGGAAGCCAACTTCCCCGCCATCGAGGTCGTCGGGCGGGAGGGCCGGAATCTCGGAAAGTGGTGGCGCGACACGCGTTTCCAGGCCTACCAGGGTGTCTCGATGCCGCACTTCCCGAACTATCTGAGCCTGGCCAGCCCGTACGCGTTCCTCGGTCTGAACTTCTTCAACACGATGGAGTACCAGATGCGTCTGATGGACCGCCTCTTCACCGAGGTGAAGCGGCGCGACGCCACGACGTTCGAGGTGACCGAGGACGCCAACACCCGCTACCTGGATCGAATGACCGAACTCCTCGGGGACTCCCTGTTCACGATCGGAAACTGCGCGAGTGCGCGGTCCTACTACTTCAACCCCGCCGGCGAGCCCACCCTGCTGCGGCCTTCGTCGACGGAATCGGCAATCAGGGAAGCGTCCGAATTTCCCTTGAGCGACTATCAGATTGCCTGATCAGAGACGATCTTTGGTGGCTTACAAGAAGAAGAACTCACGCGCGGCGGCGTTCGCGGCCGGCTACGACGCCTATCTGGCCGACAATGCCCTTCGCCACGTTGGCATTGCCCAGCTGGAGTGTGCGCACGTCCCAGACTTCGGGACGTTCGCCAGCTAATCTGCATCACGTGTCGGGTGCTGCCAGAGTTACTCATGAGACGAGTTCGTTGTCTCGTCGTCGCCTCCTGCTCGGCCTCGTCGCCTCGGCGACGGTGATCGGAGCGGCACGGTGCGGCATCGGAGGCGCGAGCCAGGCAGCGCAGCCCGCCGCTGCGCCGACACCGCCCGCCGCGCCGGCATGGCCTGCTCTCGCGCCGCCACCGCCGACCGCCGCGCGGGTGCTCCTTCCTGGGGGCGGGGTGCTCAGCTCCCTGCCGGGTGACGGCGATCTGTTGGCCATCACGCTCGACGACGGTGTCGACACCGAGGTGGTGGGTGCGTATGCCCAGCTCGCGAAGGACAGCGGAATCCGCCTCACCATGTTCGTGACCGGGGTCTTCCAGTCGTGGACCGAGAACCGGGACCTGCTCCTGCCGTTGGTTGAGTCCGGCCAGATCCAGTTGGGGAATCACACCTGGCTGCACCACGACCTGACCAAGATGACGGGCGCGGCGGTGGCCGACGAACTGCGGCACACCGACCAATTCCTCAAGGACACCTTCGGCGTCGACGCGACGCCGTACTACCGGCCGCCGTACGGCGCCTCCAACGACGAAGTCACGTCCGTTGCCGCCGATCTGGGCTACACCGTGGCCACGCTGTGGAACGGCAGTCTCGGGGACGACGCGATCCTCACCCCGAGCGATATCATCGCCAATGCCGAGAAGTACTGCCTCCCACAGAACATCGTGATCGGCCACCTCAACCACCCGCCCGTCACGAACGTCTACCACCAGATGATCGACCTCATCCACACACGCAACCTGCGCACCGTCACCCTCGGCGACGTCTTCGTCAAACCCGAGGTGACCCGGCTGACGTCGCCGTATCCGGCCTGACCGAGCGACGTACGATCGGCACGTGACGACGCCGGATCGGCCCGCCCTGGAACGTCGGCTCGGCACTCTGGACGCCGTCACGATCGGGCTCGGCTCAATGGTTGGTGCGGGCATCTTCGTCGCACTGGGTCCCGCGGCCGCAGCAGCCGGGACCGGCCTGCTCGCCGGGCTGGCCGTCGCGGCGATCGTGGCCTACTGCAACGCCACGTCGTCGGCACGACTGGCGGCGCTCTACCCGCAGTCCGGCGGAACCTACGTGTACGGACGGGAACGGCTCGGGCGGTTCTGGGGCTACACCGCAGGCTGGAGCTTCGTGGTGGGCAAGACCGCATCGTGCGCGGCGATGGCGCTGACGGTCGGGGTCTATGCCTGGCCCGAGTATGCGCACGCCGTCGCGGTCGCCGCCGTGGTGGCGCTGACGGCGGTCAACGTCGTGGGCGTGCAGAAATCGGCGCTGCTCACCCGTGCCATCGTGGCCGTGGTGCTGGCCGTCCTGGCCGCGGTCGTGGTCGTCATTCTCGGCGGCGGCGACCCGGACCGCTCCCACCTGGCGTTCGGCGACGACGTCAGCCCGGGTGGCGTCCTGCAGGCCGCCGGACTGTTGTTCTTCGCGTTCGCCGGTTATGCACGCATCGCCACCCTCGGCGAGGAGGTGCGCGCGCCCGCCCGCACCATTCCCCGCGCCATCCGCATCTCGCTCGGCCTGGCCCTGTTGGTGTACGCGGCGGTCGCGGTCACCGTGCTGGCCGAACTGGGTAGCACGACGCTGGCTTCGGCAACGGCACCACTGGCCGAGGCGGTGTCCGCGGCCGGGCACCCGGGGTTCGAACCGGTCGTCCGGGTGGGCGCCACCGTGGCCGCGCTCGGTTCGCTGCTGGCGCTCATCCTCGGCGTGTCCCGCACCACGCTGGCGATGGCGCGCGACCGGTACCTGCCGCATCGACTCGCGGCGATACATCCCCGGTTCAACAGTCCGCACCGCGCCGAGCTCGCGGTTGGCGTCGTGGTGGCCGTGCTCGCCGCGGTGGTCGACGTACGCGGTGCCATCGGCTTCTCATCGTTCGCGGTGCTGCTGTACTACGCGATCGCCAACGCGTCGGCGATGACGCTGCACGGCAAGGTCGTTCCGGTGCTCGGCTTCCTGGGGTGCGTCGTGCTGGCGTTCTCGTTGCCAGTCTCGTCGGTGCTGACCGGCGCCGCGGTCGTGGTGATCGGCGCCGCCGCGTACCTGCTCCATCGCCGGTCAGACAGTTAGACAGTTTCAGCTGTTCAGTTTAAACTGTCCATATGGGTCAAGTCAGTGGGTCTGCGGTCGCGGCGGCGCGCGATCTTCGCGTGATGTTCAGCAGGCTGCGTAGACGCCTGCTGGAAGTCGCGACGGCCGAGGATCTGACCCCGTCCCAGACCGCGGTGCTGATCCGCCTTGTCAAGGACGGGCCCGCGTCGACCAGCGAACTGGCGGGCGCGGAACGCGTGCGACCGCAGTCCATGGCGACCACGCTGGCCGGCCTGGACCGGCACGGACTGATCGCCCGCACGCCTGATCCCGAGGACGGCCGCCGCCAGCTCATCACGCTCACCTCCGTTGGCCGAAGGCACGCCGAGAACGACCGCAGGGTGCGCGACGAATGGCTGGTCCGTGCCATGCAGGACCGCTACACCGAACCTGAGCGCCGCCTCATCAACGAGGTACTGACGCTGCTGGAACGAATCACCGATTAACGAAAGGCATTCGACGACAATGGAACTAGGCATCCACTACATCGACTTCCTGCCCGGCGCACCCGAACGCCTCGGCCCCACCCTGGCCGCGACCGCGACGGCGGCCGAGGATGCCGGGGCGACCATGTTCACCCTCGCCGACCACTTCTTCCAGATGGAGGGCATGGGTCGGACGGAGGACCCGTTCCTCGAGGGCTACACATCGATGGGCTTCCTGGCCGGACAGACCCGCAGCATCACGCTGACCATGCTGGTCACCGGAGTGACGTACCGGTATCCCGGCGTGCTGGCCAAGACCATGACCACGCTCGACGTGCTGGCGCAGGGCCGGTCGATGTTCGGCATCGGCGCCGCCTGGTACGAACGCGAGCACCTCGCGCTTGGCGTGCCGTACCCGCCGGTGGCCGAGCGGTTCGAGATGTTGGAGGAGACGCTGCAGATCTGCCAGCAGATGTGGAGTGACGACGACGGCCCGTACGAGGGCAAGCACTACCGGCTGGCCGAGACCATCTGCCAGCCGCAGCCCGTCCGGCGGCCGCCGATCCTGATCGGTGGTTCCGGCGAGAAGAAGACATTGCGAATGGTCGCGCAGTACGCCGACGTGTGGAACAGCACCGCGTCGATCGACGAGCTGCCGCACAAGCTCGACGTGCTGCGTCGGCATTGCGACGCGGTGGGCCGCGATTTCGCCGACATCCGGCTGACCGCGGGATTGTTCACCGATCCGTTCGGCGACGTCGATGACTACCTGCGACACGTCGACCAGCTCGCCGACCTGGGTTTCGATCTGATCAACGTGGGGCCGCTGCCCGGCAACCCCGATCCGGTCGGATTCGTGAAGCGCCTCGGCGACGAGGTCATCCCACGGCTGGCGCGTTAGCCGCGCATGGTGTTCAGTTCGACTTTGTGATTCCCCTGACCTGGAAGCCCGTCCCGTCCGACGCTGCGGTGGTCGCACCGGATGAACGGCTGAGCTGGCCACGCACCATCGGCATCGGCGCCCAGCACGTCGTCGCCATGTTCGGCGCCACGTTCCTGGTGCCGGTACTGACCGGGTTCCCACCCACCACGACGCTGCTGTTCTCGGGCGTCGGCACGGTGCTGTTCCTGATCATCACCGGCAACCGGCTGCCGAGCTATCTCGGGTCGAGCTTCTCGGTGATCGCTCCGGTGACGGCGGCGGTTGCGTCGAACGGAACCGGAAGCGCGCTGGGCGGTTTGGTGGCCGTCGGCGTGCTGCTGATCATCATCGGGGCCGTCGTGCATCTGCTCGGCACGCATTGGCTGGACCTGATCCTGCCGCCCATCGTCACCGGAGCCATCGTCGCGCTGATCGGCTTCAACCTGGCGCCGGCCGCGAAGACCAACTTCGAGAAGGGCCCGCTGGTCGGCATCGTCACCCTGGTTCTGCTCGTCGCGGCCCTGGCGTTCTTCCGCGGCATCATCGGGCGGCTCGCGATCTTCGTGGCCGTCGTGCTCGGATATCTGTTGGCGCTCGCCCTCGGCGACGTCGACACCTCATCGATCGCAGCGGCGCCCTGGCTCGGTCTTCCAGATTTCCAGACCCCGACGTTCAGCTGGTCGGTGTTGCCGTTGTTCCTGCCCGCCGTCATCGCGCTGATCGCCGAGAACATCGGGCACGTCAAGTCGGTCGGCCAGATGACGGACACCGACACCGATCCGCTGATCGGCCGCGCGCTGGCCGCTGACGGGGTGGCCACGGTGTTGGCCGGCGTCGGCGGCGGCTCGGCGACCACTACCTACGCCGAGAACATCGGCGTGATGGCGGCGACTCGGGTGTATTCGACGGCCGCCTATTGGATCGCCGCCGCGGTGGCGATCGGGCTGTCACTGTGCCCGAAGGTGGGCGCGGCGATCTCGGCGATCCCGCCGGGAGTGTTGGGCGGCGCGACGATTGTGTTGTACGGCCTGGTCGGCGTCCTCGGGGTGCGGATCTGGCTGACAAATGATGTCGACTTCTCCAAGCCACTGAACCAGATGACCGCGGCCATCCCGCTGATCCTCGGCATCGCCGACTTCACCTGGCAAGCTGGCGATTTGACGTTCACCGGCATCGCGCTCGGCTCGATAGCCGCATTGGTGGTGTATCACGGCATGCGGCTGCTCGGGTTCATGCGGGATCGAGCAAAGCCGAAGGAGCACGCGTCATCAGCTGACGTCCAGCACTGACGTCGACATGCACAGATATGTATTAGATATGTGTTTTGGCTGATTCACAGGTGACGTCCCTAGCGTGGGCACAGTGGTCGACCTCAACCGGAGAACTTTTGTCGGTGCGTCGATAGCCGTCGGCGGTGTTGTGGCGACAACCCCGCTGCTCGCCGGCTGCGGCGAGGACCAACAGGCAAACAC
>JAVRPF010000659.1:0-3628 GCA_032162385.1 Mycobacterium sp. | reverse complement strand
CCATTTGCCAGGTGATCGACGCCGGCCTGCTCGCGGGCGCGGTCACCGTGGTGTGGCAGCGCGGCAAGGTGTTGCAGGTCAACGAACTCGGCCACCGCGACGTCCACGCCCGCTTGCCGATGCAGCGTGACACCATCTTCCGGATCGCGTCGATGAGCAAGCCCGTGACGGTGGCCGCCGCGATGGCGCTGGTCGAGGAGGGCAAGTTCGCGCTGACCGATCCCGTGGCACCGTATCTGCCCGAGATCGCCGACCTGCGGGTGATGGCCGACCCGGCCGGGCCGCTGGACAGGACCGTGCCCCTGCAACGGCCGATCACTTTCGACGACCTGATGACGCACCGCAGCGGCTTGGCGTACGCGTTCTCGGTGGGCCCACCGCTCAGCCGGGCCTACGGCAAGCTGATGTTCCGCCAGGACCAGGACCGCTGGTTGGCCGAACTTGCCCGGCTGCCGCTGGCCCATCAGCCCGGTGACCGGCTCACCTACAGCCACGCCACCGACGTGCTGGGCATCGCGTTGTCGCGGATCGAGGGCAAGCCACTGCCGGACGTGCTGGCCGACCGCATCTGCGTACCGCTCGGCATGACCGACACTGGCTTCGCAGTGAGCCAGGAAGGGCGTCGACGGGCGGCGACGATGTACAAGCTCGACCCGGATGACGTGCTGCGTGACGACGCGATGGGGCCCGCGCCGGTCCAACTGCCGACGTTCTGCGCGGGCGGCGCCGGACTGTGGTCGACCGCCGACGATTACCTCGCCTTCGTCCGCATGTTGCTCGGCAATGGCACCGTGGACGGTGTGCGGGTGCTCTCGGAAGAGTCGGTGCGGTTGATGCGCACCGACCGGCTCACCCACGAGCAGAAGCAGTATCCGTTCCTGGGCATGCCGTTCTGGCGTGGCCGCGGATTCGGCTTGAACCTGTCGGTGGTGACCGACCCCGCGCAGTCACGGCAGCTGTACGGGCCCGGCGGGCTGGGCGCGTTCAGTTGGCCTGGCGCGTACGGGACGTGGTGGCAGGCAGATCCGTCGCTCGACCTGATCATCCTGTACCTCATCCAGAACCATCCCGATCTGAACCCGGAAACGGCTGCCGCCGCGGTGGCGGGCAATACGTCACTGGCCAAGCTGCAGTCGGCCCAGCCACGGTTCGTCCGGAGCACGTACAAGTCGCTGGAAGCTTGAGTCCCGCTCAGGCCGAGATGCGTAGCGCGGTGTCCTCGGCGCGGATGACGGTGTCGAGGCGACCGAACCGGGCGATCACCCCCTCGGTCACCCGACTCCATTGCCGTTGGTCGGTCATGTCGGCCGCGATGGCCATGACCCGGTCGGTGGGATAGCCGTGCATCGCCCTGACCACATCGCCTGGGTGACGGGCGGTGACAACGACCCGGCACCCGTCGGCCAGCAGCTTGCGTGCCATTCGGTATCCGGCATCGGTGTCGCCGTCCAGCACTAGGACGACGGTGGTTGTGGCGTCGGCTGTCTCGCGGTTCATGGCATCAGTCAACGCCCGCGACTTAGGTGCGCGGTGTGGACCGGTTGTGCGACGGGCATGAGTCAGCCCTGCCGGGTCTGCGTGTACAACGCCAGCTTCCATCCGTCGTCGGTGCGGTGGTATGCGCTCGTCATCGCACCGACGAACGCGGGGTCCTGGCCGTCGCGGTACGCAGTGCCGATGTAGACGAGAACGGCGGTGTCGGTGTCGATGTCGATCGAGCGGACGTCGTCGATGTCGTACGCGCGCCACGGCGGCGCCTTCGACAGCGACGCCACCACGGTGGCACGGTCCATGACCATGCCGTTGGCCAGCACCATCAGCGCATCGGGCAGCATGATTGCACCGTAGAACTCTGACCCGGTCGCGTTGCACAGCGAGTCCCAGCCCGCACGCTCCAGCTCGAGCAACGAGTCTTCGACGTTCGGCATGCGCAGTTGTCCCCGAGGTCAGACCAGCGAGCGATCACGACTGCGGCGGCGGTGCACCACCACGCCTGCGCCGACGATGAACGCCGCCGAGATCGCGGACAGCAGGATCGCCTGCTGCTGTTCGGGATCGAATGCCATGAGTACGAGGATCGCGACGATGCCCGCGATGGTCACGACGGTCAGATACGGGAACAGCCACATCCGAACGGGGGCCCGCTCCCCCTCCGAGCGCATCCTGCGGCCGAGTACCAACTGGCTCGACGCGATGGCAAGGTAGACGAACAATGCGACCGCGCCGCTGGTGGCCAGGAGATAGCCGAAGATCTTCTCCGGCAACAGATAATTGCCGATGACGGCGACGAAGCCGACCACCATCGAGGCCAGCACCGCCACCCACGGCGCGCCGTTGCCTGCGACCTTGCGCACCGCCTGGGGCGCGTCCCTGCGCTCGCCCAGCGAGAACAGCATCCGGGACGCGGTGTACAGGGCGGAGTTCAGGCACGACGCCACGGCAGTGAGGATCACCAGGTCCATGATCAAGTTCGAGCCGGGGATGCCGATGGCTTGGAGCGTGGACTGGTAGGACCCGTCATCGAGCTGGTCGTAGGGCATCAGTGCGACGATCACGAAGATCGAGCCGATGTAGAACAACGAGATTCGCCAGATCACCGAGTTGACGGCTCTGCTGATGCCAGCCGACGGGTTCGGCGACTCGGCGGCGGCGATGGTGACGATCTCGGTGCCCATGAAGGAGAACATGGTAATCAGCAATCCGGCGATCACTGCGCCGAATCCGTTGGGCATGAATCCATCCGGCTCCCACAGATGATGAACACCGCTGACCTGCGAGTCCGGGATCAGCCCGAAGATGGCCGCCAGGCCGATCGCGATGAACGCCACGATGGCAACCACCTTGATGAGCGCGAACCAGAATTCGAACTCGCCATAGTTGCCGACGCTGGCGAGGTTGGTGATCGTGAGCAGCAGCGTGACGGCCAGCGCCCAGATCCATTGGGCACCACCGATCAGGCTGGTGAGGATGTCCGCGGCGGCGGTCGCCTCGACGGGGATCACCAGCACCCAGAACCACCAGTAGAGCCAACCGACCGAAAAGCCGGCCCACGGGCCGATCGCCCGTTCGGAGTAGACCGAGAACGACCCGGTGTCGGGGTTGGCGGTCGCCATCTCCCCCAGCATCCGCATCACCAGGACGACCAGGGTGCCCGCCAGGAAGTATGAGATCAGGACGGCGGGTCCAGCTTCCTTGATGGCGTTCCTGGAACCGACGAACAACCCCGCGCCGATCACACCGGCGATCGAGATCATGGTGATGTGACGCGATTTGAGACTCGTGCCCAGCCCGCCCGCTCGCGTCCCGTGACCCAGTTCTGCCGTTTCGTTGCTCATCACACCGCCCTGTCGATGCCCTGGCGCACAGGTCCGTGCGATCCGCTGGGAAACTATTCCCAATGCATCACGGGACGAAACCCACGTCGACTGGCGGACCAGGCGCGCCATTGCCAGCCAAATGCGTATGCCATACGCTTCGTGCCATGCCGCAGCCGACCGTATTGATCAGTGGCGCCGGCGGCTCGTAGCCCTCGGTGGACGACGACTCGTCGTCGGCGCGCCACATGATCAGCCGCCTGCCGTCGGTCAGCACGATCTCCTGCCAGAGCGCCTCGCCCCAGGGCTCCTCG
>JAVRPF010000658.1:0-3012 GCA_032162385.1 Mycobacterium sp. | reverse complement strand
CCCGAGCACTGGGGCAGCCTGCTCTACTCCGCGCAGACAGGGAAGACCGCAGCCGAGAAGCTTCGCGGTGTACCGATCTTCGACTACCTGGAAACCAACCCCGAGTACGCCAGGGTGTTCAACGAGGCCATGACGGGCGTGTCGGCGATGTCGATCGACGCCGCGGTGCTCGCACAGTCGCCCCCCGCCCAAGGCGTGCTGTTCGACCTGCCGTCGGTCGTTGAGGGCGCCGGTCGTGCGCTGGACGCCGCAGGGGTGACGCAGCGGTGCACCGTCACCGGAGGGTCGTTCTTCGACTCGGTGCCCGACGGCGGCGACGCCTATCTGCTCAAGTCGATCATCCACGACTGGGACGACGCGAGCGCACTGACGATCCTGCGCAACGTGCGGGCCGCGATCGCCCCCGATGGCAAACTGCTGCTGCTGGAACTGGTGCTGCCGGAAGGGGCGCCGCCACATCCGGGCATGCTGCTCGACATCGAGATGCTGGTGAATGCGGGTGGCCGCGAAGGCACCGCACCCGAGTACGCGGATCTATTGCTGCGCGCGGGTTTCCGGCAGACGCGGGTGATTCCGACCGCAGGTCCGTCGTCGATCGTCGAAGCCGTCCCCGCCTAGCCCGGCCGCACCATGTCTGAGCAACGGATGACCGTGTCGTCGGGATCGCCCTTCGAGGAACGAGTCGGCTACGCGCGGGCCGTACGCATCGGCCCACTCGTCGTGGTCGCGGGCACCACCGCACCCGGCGACGACATCGCCGACCAGTCGCGGGAAGCGCTGCGCCGCATCGAAATCGCCCTCGGCGAGGCCGGCGCTGCCATGACCGACGTGGTCCGCACCCGGATGTTCGTCACCGACATCAGCCGGTGGCAGGAGGTCGCAGCGGTGCACGCCGAGGCGTTCGGCGACATCCGGCCCGTCACGACGATGGTCGAGGTGTCCGCGCTCATCTCGCCCGACCTGCTGGTCGAGATCGAGGTCGACGCCTACGTGGTCTCGGACTGATCGGCGCGCAGTTCGGCGAACGTCCCGTCGACCCCGGGCAGATAGGAAGTGACACTCGTCACAGCGGCCACCGGCAGCGGGCCATACAGGTGCGGAAACAGCATGGACGTCGGATCGGTCGGCACGCCCGGCTCCCAACGCACGGGCGCTCCCACCAACGCCGGATCGCAGCGCAGCACCACCAGGTCCGTGCGGCCGGAGTAAAGCCGGTTGGCGGGCAGATGGACCTGCTCGGTGGCGGAAAGGTGCACGAAGCCGACGTCGTCGAGCGACGGCGGCCGATGCTCGCCTGCCTCCAGCGCGCGCTGCCAGTCATCGGCGGTGCAGATGTGCAGTAGCACACTCGGCGTCGGGATCATGCGGCCAGCGTGCCCTGCCCGCAACTTCACCGACAAGTGAGACACGACACACCGATGAACGGCCGGGGAACAAGGCCGGAAGCGAAAACGTCTGACACAGTAGAGCTACGCGAGACCGGAGGAGGAGCCATGAACGCAACTCTGACCAGCCCCGAACTAACGAGGGCTGATCGCTGTGACCGTTGCGGCGCAGCCGCTCGCGTCCGCGCCAAGTTGCCGTCGGGAGCCGAGCTGCTGTTCTGCCAGCATCACGCAAACGAGCACGAGGCAAAGCTGGTTGAGCTGGCCGCCGTGATCGAGGTCAAAACGACCGAGTCCTGACGGACTCAGCACTACCCCGATCGGGGCGTGCGAGCCCATCGTCGGGAATGCTGGTGTGGTCATGAGTGACCAGCCCCTGCCAGTGAAGCCGTCGCGTCATCACATTTGGCGCATCTTGAAACGCACGTTGTCGAAGAGTTGGGACGACTCGATCTTCTCCGAGTCCGCCCAGGCGGCGTTTTGGTGTGCGCTGTCCCTGCCGCCGCTGCTGCTGGGCATGTTGGGGAGTCTGGCGTACGTCGCGCCGCTCTTCGGTCCGCAGACGCTGCCGACCATCGAGGATCGGCTGATCCGCACGGCCAACAGCTTCTTCTCCCCCAACGTCGTCAACGAGATCATCGAGCCGACGATCCGCGACATCCTGCTTGGCGCCCGCGGCGAGGTGGTATCGATCGGTTTCGTGATCTCGCTGTGGGCGGGCTCGTCGGCGGTGTCCGCGTTCGTCGACTCGATCGTCGAGGCGCACGACCAGACGCCCCTGCGACACCCCGTACGGCAGCGGTTCTACGCGCTCGGCCTGTACGTGGGAATGCTGGTGTTCGTCATCGTGACGGCGCCGTTCATCGCGCTCGGGCCGATCAAGATCGGCGAGTACATCCCCGACAGTTGGGCCAACGTGCTGCGCTTCGGCTACTACCCGTTGCTCTTCATCGCCTTCGTTCTGGCGGTGACGTTCCTCTACCGGGTGTCGCTGCCAAGGCCACTGCCATCGCACCGGCTGCTGCTCGGTTCCGTGTTGGCCGCGGCGGTATTCCTGGTGACCACGGTGGGCCTACGGGTCTACCTGACGTCGATCACCGCGACCGGCTACACCTACGGCGCGCTGGCCACGCCGATCGCGTTCCTGTTGTTCGCGTTCTTCCTCGGCTTCGCCATCATGCTCGGCGCCGAGCTGAACGCCGCCGTTCAAGAAGAGTGGCCCGCACCGGTGACCCATGCGCATCGGCTGCGTGGCTGGATCGGGGTGCAGGCCGAGTCACTCAAGGACGCGCAGTCCGAGACGGGCAAGAATGGAAATACCGAGGCACCCGCCGACGGGCCGCCGACTACTTCTTGAGCGCCTCGAAGATCCGCTTGCAGTCGGGGCAGACCGGCGAGCCGGGCTTGGCCGACTTGGTGACCGGGAACACCTCACCGCAGAGGGCGACGACGTGCGTGCCCATCACCGCGCTCTCGGCGATCTTGTTCTTCTTCACGTAATGGAAGAACTTGGGAGCGTCGTCGTCTGTCCCGTCGTCGACCTGTTCGTCGCTGTCGGTGCGCTCGATCGTCTCGGTCTGCATGACGTTCATTGTGCCTGCGATGGGATCGGTAGGAAACCGGACCG
>JAVRPF010000657.1:0-6029 GCA_032162385.1 Mycobacterium sp. | reverse complement strand
GTCGTCGGCAGCGACCTCGACCCGGTCCGGCTGGCGATGGCCCGTCACAACCTCGATCAGGGCCGCAATGACGTGTCGCTGTGCCGCGCCGATGCCCTGCGACCGGTCACGCGCGACACCGTCGTGGTGGCGGATCCGGCCCGGCGCAGCGGTGGCAGGCGCCGGTTCGATCCACGGGATTACACACCCGCGTTGGATCGGCTGCTCGACGCGTACGCCGACCGCGACTTCGTGGTGAAGTGCGCTCCTGGAATCGATTTCGATCAACTGCGGCGCCTCGGATTCAGCGGTGAGATCGAGGTGACGTCCTTGGCGGGCGGCGTCCGCGAAGCCTGCCTGTGGTCGGCGGGACTGGCCGAACCCGGCGTCACCCGGCGCGCGACCGTTCTGGACCGCACCGAGCAGATCACCGACCGCGAGCCCGGCGACTGCGTGACGGCGACCGCCGGCCGCTGGATCGTCGACCCCGACGGGGCCGTCGTACGGGCGGGCCTGGTGCGGCAGTACGGTGCGCGCCACGGCCTCTGGCAACTCGACCCCGACATCGCCTACCTGTCCGGTGACGACCTGCCCGACGGGGTGCGTGGATTCGAGGTGCTCGACCAACTCGACTACCGCGAACGCCGCCTGCGGCAGGCGCTTTCGGACCACGACGTGGGAGCGGTCGAGATCCTGGTCCGCGGTGTCGACGTCGACCCCGACGCATTGCGGCTGCGACTGAAATTGCGCGGTTCCCGACAGCTCGCGGTGGTGATCACCAGAATCGGGACGGCCCGCAGCAGCCGTGCGGTGGCCTACGTTTGCCGACCGTCGCGATGATGTCGCAGGTATTGTGGCGTCGGCGGCGTCGGTGCCGCTCATCGGCGGAGGGTATTCATCAGATGCGCATTCCCACACTCGCCTTGGCCGTTGCGGCGACTGCCGCGCTCGGCTGGTCGAGCGTCGCCATCGCGTCCGCGGCGCCGCCGAAATGTGGCGACCTGTCCGGTGTGGTGGACTCCGCGCAGATGTGCCTGATCCAGGCCACCGATCCCGCCTACGCGCTCAGTATCACGTACCCGGTCAATTACCCGGACTTCCAGGCGGTGTTCGACTACGTCAAGCAGACCCGCGACGGCTTCCTCAACGTCGCCAAGATGCCCCGCCCGCACGACATGCCGTACGAATTGGACACCACGGCCACCGAGTACACCTCGGCGGTGCCGCCGCGCGGCACCCAGTCGCTGGTGTTCAAGACCTTCCAGGACGTCGGCGGCGCACACCCACAGACCTTCTACCAGACGTTCAACTGGGACCAGACCTACCGCAAGCCGATCACCATCGACAACCTGTTCCGCGAAGGGACTCAACCGTTCCCGGTGATCCTGCCGATCGTGCAGAGCGAATTGGACAAGCAGTCCGGTCAGCAGGCAGCGATCGCGCCCGAGGTCGGCCTCGACCCGACGAAGTACGACAACTTCGCCATCACCAACGACGCGCTCATCTTTTTCTTCAGCCAGGGCGAGCTCCTGCCGGAAGCGGCCGGGGCGTTGCAGGTGTCGGTTCCGCGTGGACCGATCGACGCGATGATCGCGTGACGAGTCAGTTCGGCGCGAACGCGTACACCTGACCGTCGCTGGTGGCGGTGACCACCCGCCGGTCGTGGCCGATCGACACACCGACCGGGAACCCCGTCGCGTCGGGCAGCGGATAGGCGTTTACCGTGTGGCCGTCGGCCGGGTCGAACACGGTCAACGCCATGCCCTTCTCGCCGTCGCGCGTGACGGTGTAGGCGACGTCGACACCGGCGCGGCTCGAGGTCGACAAGGGCGAGACGTCCTCGCGGTTCCACACCACGTCACCGTGGTCGCCGCCGTCCTTGACCGCCACCAGCTTCGCGCCCGGACCCCCGCCGGCCACGATGAGGCCGTCCGGGGACACCGACGGTGGTGTCTGCGGCTGGTAGCTCAGGGGGACCGACCACTTGGCCTTGCCGTCGGCCGTGGCCAGGGCCCACAACCGACCGTCGCGGCCGTTGAGGTAGACGGTATTGCCGTCGGCCGACAGGACCGGACTGGCCAGTGCCCCGCCCCCGACTGCGGTGCTGGTCCACTCGCGCACCAGCGGCGGCGTCTGACCCGGTCGGTAGCGCAGCCCGACGACGACGGGTGCCTCGGTGTTCGGCTCCCACAGCCCGAGTACCACGACGTTCGTCGCGGGCGAGAACGCCGGTGCCGCCGACACCGGGCACCGCGGCCTGCCGAGCTGGCAGTCGGACAGGCCGCGCTGTGAGTCGGTGGGGTCGACGCCCTCGACGAGATCGAGGGACGTGCCGATCACCGTGCCACGGTGTGCATCGAACACGAGCACCTGGCCCAGGTGGGTGACCACCAGCAGCTGGCCGGGCGACAGGATGCGCGGCGTCATCGGCTGGCCGATCACCGGCACGCGCCACCGGATCCACTGCGTCGGTGGGAAGGACAGCATGGCGCCGGGCTGCCCGACGTAGAGGTTGTCGAAGCCGTCGAACAACGGCCCGGACAGGCCGCCGCCCTGCCACAGCCGGCCGCACCAGCGCTGGCGGCCCTCGTTGCCGGACTCCCACACCATCAGCGAGCACCCCGCGGCGGTCTGGGCGTTGGCGGCCAGGTAGCCGCCCGACCCGAGGGCGACCTCGGCGCCGAGATCACCCTTCACCGATCGGCGCCAGTCCAGCGCGAGACCGTCGGCCCCGGGCGTCGGCGTGTAGCTGCTGTTGCCCGCGTCGCCGTACTGCGCAGGCCAGCCGTCGGCGGGGTGTGCGTCGACCCAGAGGTCGGTGGTTCCGCATGCGCCCACGATCAGCGCCGTCGACGCCACGGCAACCAACCGGCGGACGGTCATTCCTCGAGCGGGCATCGAGTCCCGAGACTAGACCGACGTCATCGAGGGCTCGCGTAGGCTGTCCGGCCATGACGACGATGTGGGGCTCGCCGATGCACGTTCGCTGGCGGGGTTCCCGGCTGCGCGACCCGCGCCAGGCCAAGTTCCTCACGGCAGCGTCGTTGCGCTGGGTGATCGCGAACAAGGCGTATTCGCCGTGGTACCTGGTCCGCTACTGGCGGCTGCTGAAGTTCAAGCTGGCCAACCCGCACATCATCACGCGCGGCATGGTCTTCCTCGGCAAGGGCGTGGAGATCCAGGCGACGCCGGAGCTGTCCAGCATGGAGATCGGCCGCTGGGTCCACATCGGCGACAAGAACACCATCCGTGCCCACGAGGGCTCGCTGCGCATCGGCGACAAGGTCGTGCTCGGCCGGGACAACGTCATCAACACCTACCTCGACATCGAGTTGGGCGATTCGGTGCTGATGGCCGACTGGTGCTACATCTGCGACTTCGACCACAGGATGGACAGCATCGAGTTGCCGATCAAGGACCAGGGCATCGTCAAGGCCCCGGTCCGGATCGGGCCGGACACCTGGATCGCCGCCAAGGTGACCGTGCTGCGCGGCACGTCGGTCGGGCGGGGCTGCGTGCTCGGCGCGCATGCGGTGGTGAAGGGCGACGTGCCCGACTTCTCGATCGCCGTTGGCGCGCCGGCCAAGGTGGTCAAGAACCGCAAGCTGGCGTGGGACACGTCGGTGGCCGAACGGGTCGAACTGGCCGCCGCACTCGCCGACATCGAACGCAAGAAGGCGACGCGCTAGTGGAGTCCGCCGGTCGTCAATCCGTCCAGTCGATGCCGAAGCAGCCGGCGAGCGCGGTGCGGCCGCGTTCGGTGACTGTGACCGCGCCCGCGGGACGCGCGCTTGACCCAGCCGGCGGACACGAAGCGGTCCATAACCCCGCGGCCCAGCCCGCCGGAGAGATGATGCCGCTGTTCGGTCCAGTCGATGCAGTAGTGTACGACCAGCCTTCGGCTGGAGGGCAATTCGGTGCCGACGTCGACCAGGAAGGCACGGCCGGACTCGGTGAGCGCATAGTCGACTTCCCGGCCGGGGCTGCTCAGCGCATCGTGCCGGTGCCGCTGCGGGTCGTAGCGTCCGTCGCCGCCGACCAGTACGTCACGTTCCAACAGATTCCCCATGATCGCTACGCCCAGCCGGCCGGCGAAGTGGTCGTAACACGTGCGGGCCGACCGTAGCCGGGCCGCCGTGGTTCCCTCCCGCAGCGACCGGACCGTCCGCGACGGTGCCAGACGGCCCAGGCGCTCGAGCAGGTCGGCGATTTCGGCACCGGCCAGCCGGTAGTACCGGTGCCGCCCGTGGGTCCGCACGGTGAGCATGCCCGCGTCGGTCAGCTTGCCGAGGTGACTGCTTGCGGTCGACCGGCTGAACCCCGCGGTGGCCCTGGCCCGTCCCGCTGCGTCGGGGAAGGTGGCTGTCGCGATGGGCAGTCCCTGAGGCAGCATCAATGCTGCGCCGACTCCGTGTGCGGCGCGGGCGGCGAGCAGCGCGCTGAGGCTGGGGGCAAGTGCGCACGCCAGTGACGCTGCGACGAAGGCCACTAGACCCGATCTCAGTACGAACCTGCGGCCGAACCGGTCGCCCAGCGAACCCACCGTCGACAGCACGGCGGCGAACGTGACGTTGTAGGCGTCGGCGGTCCACTGCGCCCCGGACACCCCGCCGCCGAGGTCGGCGCGGATCGCGGGCAGCGCCAAATTGACTGCGTTGCTGTCGATCAACCCGACGAACAGGCCGAGGTAGGCGGCGATCAGCGTGAAGACCGACGATCGATTTCCGGTGGGTAGGAGAGCGACTTGGGAGATGTTTCCAGCCATATCCGCACGCTAGGTGCGGAATGATTCGATCCCCGTGGAACTACCGGTCGGGTAGCGCGTGCTCCACGATGATGCGCCGCCGGTGGGGTTCCCGTTCGCGACGCTTGGCGGCCAGGTAGACCTGCGCGGTCTCGGAGGCGACGGTGTGCCAGTCGAAGTCGGAGGTGAGCCGCTCACGGGCGGCGATCGCGCGGCGCTGGGCGGCCGGGGGATCGTCGAGCGCGACGCGCACCGCGGCGGTCAGCGCTGCCACGTCTCGGGGTGGGAACGAGACGCCTGTCTCGCCGTCGATGACGGCCTCACCCAGGCCGCCGACGTTGGACGTGACCAGCGGCGCACCGGTCGCCGCGGCCTCGAGGGCGACGATGCCGAAGGGCTCGTAGTGGCTGGGCAGCACCGCGGCGTCGGTGTGATGGAGCAGGGTCACCAGGTCTTCGTGATCGACCCGGCCGACGAACTCGACGGCCTTGAGCACCTTGCGCTTTCGTGCCTGCTCGACCAGCCAGTCCTGCTGAGTGCCGTCGCCGGCGATGGTCAGCGTGGTGCCGGGATGGCTGCGGCGGATGCGGGGCATTGCGGCGATGACGTCGTGGACGCCCTTCTCGTACTCCAGCCGTCCCAGGTAGAGCAGTCGGGCGGGGCCGCGGCGGGGCCTGCGTATCGCGAACGGCCACAGCGCAGCGTCGATGCCGTTGCGAATTACCCGCGTCTCGGTCAGGCCGGGTCCGAACAATTCGGTGATCTCGTCGCTCATCGACGCCGAACACGTGATGAGCGAATCGGATTCGCGAACCAGCCAGCCCTCGACGGCGTGGACCTGCCTGCTGATCCGGCCGGACACCCACCCCGTGTGCCTGCCCGCCTCGGTGGCGTGGATCGTGGAAACCAGTGGCACGTCGAAGTGTTCGGCGAGCGCGATGGCCGGGTGGGCGACCAGCCAGTCGTGGGCGTGCACCACGTCGGGGCACCACGGCTTGGTCGAGCGCCGTCCTCGGGTCTTCACCCCAAGGCCGGCGCGGACCATCGAATGCCCCATGGCCAGGGTCCACGCCATCATGTCGGTGCCGAAGTCGAACTCGTGCGGGTCCTGGGCGGCGGCGATCACCCGCACGCCCTCGGCGTCGTCGTCGGTGGACGGGTGGGTGCTGGGATCGGTGCCCGACTGCCTGCGGCTGAGCACCACCACCTCGTGCCCGTCGGCGGCGAGCGCGGTGGCGAGTTGGTAGACGTGTCGGCCGAGCCCCCCGACCACCACCGGTGGGTACTCCCACGACACCATCAGGAC
>JAVRPF010000656.1:0-7605 GCA_032162385.1 Mycobacterium sp. | reverse complement strand
TGCGAGGACAGCGGGGTGCCCAACCGCAACAGCTGTTCGACGACGGTCTGCCCCGGCGCTAGATCGCCGCTCCGGACCGGGGAGAGGAACACCGTCGGGCCGCCGTCCGATCCGGTCAGGATGCCGGCGCCCGCGCGCAACACACGCAGCACGGTGAGGGGGCGGCCGACCAGTCCGGGCAGTATCCGAAGCCGATGGCCGCCTCGCCAGGTTCGGCAGGGCGGCCATCGCGCGGGTAGCTCCCGGGTGTCACACCGCAAGCAGGCGCTCGAAGAACTCGCGATACCGCTTCAGGGCGACGCGGAGATCCTCGGTCGAGGCCTCCTCGCCTCGGGCCCACTGCTCCTCCAGTCGCGAACGAGCCTGCGTGAAGCCGGCGGTGAGCTGATCGACGACGTCGGAGACCAGGCTGTCGGCCTTCTGGACGCACTCCCTGGGATCGTCGACGAAGCCCGCCTGGACGTTGTCCCAGCGTGCGCGCATTCCGGCCAGTTCGTCGTCGGCGAAGAGCTCGCGCTCGGTGGACGGACCAGATGGCTCGGTGGACGTCCCTGGCACTTCGCTCGTCACCGTGTTGTCGGTGCGGCTCATCGACTGTTCGGCCGGAACCGTCCCCTGCCCCTGATTGGGTTCGGCCGGAACCGTCCCGCGCCCCTCGTGCATACCTGTCGAACCTTGTTCTGTGGCAGCTTGATTCTCGGCCGACGGCGTCGGGTAATCCAGCGAATCGTGTCCCTCGGTCGAGTGGGGAACTTCGGTGTGCTGGTCGTGAGTGGTCATGCGCTTGCCTCCTGTGAATTGTCCTTCTCCGTTTCAAGCAACTTCGCGAACAGCGCGCGGTAGTGAACGAACGCCTGCCGCTGCTGCTCGGTGCCGACATCGCCCTTCTGCTGCAACAGATTGATGTCGTGCGCGGCGCGATAGTTCTCGACGACCGTCGGGTGATCGACTGAGATGTCGGCCGCCTGCCGGTCGAAGTCGTCGACGGGGTAGCCACGCTCGCGCATGACCTCGGTGACGAGTAGGTCCGCTTCTCCCACCGCGCTCGACGGGTGGTCGACGAAAGCCGTCTGCACCGCCCGCCACCGGTTGACGTAGCCGTCCAGCGCTGCGGGCGTCAGCGGCCGAATGTCGAGATCGTCCCGCTTTCGCTCGCGCTCCGTGAGCTCCTTCTCCGCTGCCTTTTCGTCGCCGGCCTCGGATACGGTTCGCTCGTATTCGGGACCGAACCGCTGCTTGAGCCGCTCCGTTTTGCTGCGGCTCGTCTTGATGGCGATCACGATCGCCAAGGCAAAGATCACGACCGCGGCCGCGACTAGAACCCATCCCCAAACAGGCATTGTTGGAACCTCCTCGCTCTTGTTGGGTGGCATACCCGGGGATTTCCTGCGGAAACGTCAATTTATTCTGGACTGAGTCCAGACACCGAATAGGCCCGTTTTACAACGATTTTCAGTCTTCCTCCGTGGGCCGGCGGAGGTGGCGCAACGGCGCCACTCGCGCAGCCCTCCGGCGGAGGACGGTTAGAAGTAGTGGCGGCGGCCACCGACGGCGCGTCCCGCAGATCCCAGCAGGGCCAGCACCACGCCGATGATGAGCAGGATGATGCCGATGGTCCACAGAATCGAGAGCTTGAGCAGGAAACCCGCGATGAGCAGGATGACTCCAAGAATGATCATGGCTGCGAGCCTTTCTGAATCGCGGTCGAGCGGGTTGCTCGACGCTGATCCCAGCCAACACCCCTAAGGGGGGTGAAGGTACACCCCTAGGGAGGTAATCTCAATGCTTATGGCCGCCAGCGCAGATCGCCCGATCACCGTGGCGCTGGTGGACGACTACGACGTCGTGCTGATGGGCGTGGCCAAGATGTTCGACAGGTATCGCGACCGGGTGGTCATTGCCGAGCTCGACTCCAACATGGGTCTCGAGGACGCCGTGGACGTCGTTCTGTACGACTCGTTCGCCCAGCCGGAGTCGGACCACGAAGAGATCGGTGTGCTGGTTGCCAATCCGCGTGCCCGCCGAGTCGTGGTCTACACCTGGAACTTTCATCCCGATCTCGTCGAGAGTGCCCGGCGGCAGGGCGCGCACGGCTACATCTCCAAGACGCTGCCCGCCCGCGAGCTGGTCGCTGCGCTGGAGGCGGTGCACGCCGGAGAGACCATCATCAGCGACGTCCCGCCGCGGGTCCGCAGCGCCGTCGGCCTGGACTGGCCCGGGCGAGGCGAAGGGCTCAGCGATCGCGAGTCCGAGATCCTGGCCCTCATCACGCAGGGCAAGAGCAATGCCGAGGTCGCCAAGGTGACGTACCTCAGCCCCAACACCGTGAAGTCGTACATCCGCACGATCTACCGCAAGATCGACGTCGGCAGTCGCACCCAGGCGGTCCTGTGGGGCGTTGACCATGGGTTCACGCCCGACCATCACCGCATCGAACACTGGCGCGGCGGTCCCTAGCGGGATCGTCACGTGGCCCGAACGGCGGGACGTGCCGCGTGGCGGAGCCCGACGACCAGCGGAGATCACGAATCATCGCTGACGTTAGTTTGTGGCCCGATCGGGTATGCGACGCCTCACAAGCGGCAACAGTCCGCCCTGCGAGGGGCTGACGAGGAGGAATACCCATGGAAGACGCATTGAAGGACATGTGGTCGTCAGTCGCCTCGTTCGCGCCAAAATTGGCCGCGTTCCTGGTGATTCTGATCATCGGCCTGATCGTGGCGAAACTGATCGCCAAGGCGGTCGACAAGATCCTCGAGCGGGTCGGTTTCGACCGTGCTGTAGAACGCGGCGGCGTCAAGAAGGCCCTGGCCAGAAGTCAGTACGACGCATCCACGATCGCCAGCAAGATCGTCTACTACGCACTACTGCTGTTCGTACTGCAGCTGGCGTTCGGAGTGTTCGGGCCAAACCCGATCAGTGAACTCATCGTCGGCGTGATCGCCTTCCTGCCGAAGCTCTTCGTCGCCCTCGTCATCGTCGTGGTGGCCTCGGCGATCGCCGCCGCGGTGCGGGATCTGCTGTCGAACACGTTGAGCGGTCTGTCCTACGGCCGGATGCTGGCCAACATCGCGAGCATCTTCATTCTGGGTCTCGGCGTGATCGCGGGGCTGAATCAGGTGGGCGTGGCGGTCACCGTCACCTTGCCCGTCCTGGTCGCCGTACTGGCGACGATCGGCGGCATCCTGGTGGTCGGTGTCGGCGGCGGACTGATCAAGCCCATGCAGCAGCGGTGGGACCGCTACCTGGACAAGGCGGAAGAGGAAAGCAAGAACATCCGCGAGCAGGTGTCCAGTGCCAAGCCGAGCGATGTCGACCGGTCGAATCAGATGCCCGCGATGGCGGCGTCCGGATACTCGACACCGAGCCACCAGCAGCCGCCGACCGGCCCGCGACACGAGGGCGGATACTCGCCCGGGCACTACCAGCAGTCCCCGAGCGAGCCGCAGCACGGTGGCGGGTCCCAGCAGCCGCAGCCGCAGTACCCGCAGCAGTCGCCGCAGCCCGCCCAGCAGGGCGGCTACGGACAGCAGTACCCGGGTCAGCAGTACCCGGACCAGCAGTATCCGCCGAGTGGAGATCAGCCTCCGACGAGGCGTGGGTACTAACCGCGAACTCGATTCCGCCATCTCGGTTGTGCGTCCCCCGGACCCGCGACCGAGATGGCGTGCCTCTTCGTCGGGGTGCAGCACGGCCGTTCAGTCGTAGACGATCACTGCACGCCCAAGTACATCGCTCCCGATCGCCTCGATGGTCTCGTTGACGTCGTCGAACCGCACCCGCGCCACGGTGTGCTTGATCTGCCCCGCCTCGGCGCAACGGGCGGTGTGAATATCAAGATCATTAGAGTTTGGTGTGTAGCGCCGTCGCTCAGAAATAGCGCGGAAACTTGGACCAGTCGGGGTCGCGCTTCTCCAGGAACGCGTCACGGCCCTCGACCGCCTCGTCCGTCATGTAGGCCAATCGTGTTGCCTCCCCGGCGAACACCTGCTGGCCCACCAGCCCATCGTCGAGCATGTTGAAGGCGAACTTCAGCATCCGGATGGCCTGCGGGGACTTGCCGTTGATCTCCGCTGCCCACTGCAGCGCAACGGTTTCCAGGTCGGCGTGGTCGACGACTTCGTTGACCGCGCCCATCGCGTGCATCTGCTCGGCGGTGTACGGGCGGCCGAGGAAGAAGATCTCGCGGGCGAACTTCTGCCCCGCCTGACGCGCCAGATACGCGCTGCCGTAGCCGCCGTCGAAGCTGCCGACGTCGGCATCGGTCTGCTTGAACCGGGCATGCTCACGGCTGGCCAGCGTCAGGTCGCACACCACGTGCAGGCTGTGCCCGCCACCGGCGGCCCATCCGTTGACCAGACCGACGACCGGCTTGGGCATGAACCGGATCAACCGTTGCACCTCGAGGATGTGCAACCGACCGGCCTGCGCGGGGTCGACCGTGTCGGCCGTCTCCCCGGACGCGTACTGGTAGCCGGTACGGCCACGGATGCGTTGGTCGCCACCGGAGCAGAACGCCCAGCCGCCGTCCTTGGGGGACGGCCCGTTGCCGGTCAGCAGCACGACGCCGACGTCGGACGTCATCCGCGCATGGTCGAGGACGCGGTACAGCTCGTCGACGGTGTGCGGCCGGAACGCGTTGCGAACCTCGGGCCGGTCGAACGCCACCCGGACGGTTGGCTGCCTGACGCCGTCGACGACGTGGCGGTGGTAGGTGATGTCGGTCAGGTCGAAGCCCGCGACGGGCTGCCACAGCGACGGGTCGAACGGGTTCTCATCACTCACCTGATTGACTGTAGAGATGGACCGCCGCGGTGTTTCACAGGCACTGCCCAGGGGTACCAGGCCCGCGATGGTGCGCGTCTCGCCGTGAACAGAGAAGGGCCGCGATGAAGCTGTCGGCAGGTGTGTTGTGTTCGGGTGTGGTCGCGGGCGTTCTGCTCGTCGGTTGCTCGCCGTCCGCCATGGGCGGGGATACCACCTGCAAGGACTTCATCGCTGCGGACCAGCAGACGCAGGACGAAGCGGTGGCCAAGATGCTGAAGGGCGAAAAGGGCCGCAACCCAGCCACTCTCGAGACCACCGGTACGCGACTGTCGGTGTTGGCGTTCTGTCAGACGGTGGGCACGCAGGACAGCAAGATCAAAGAGGCGCCACACCTCTGAGCTATGCCGGGTCGAACCGGAACACCGCGCAGCGCCCGGCCAGCGCCTCGAACTCGTCGGGGTTGGCGCCCGTAACCAGGCCGGCGTTCTTGATGAAGCCGACGCCCGCCGGCACCTCGATGGGGAATGCCCGCAGCAGCGGTCGGGCCTCCTCGAGGGGCATCTCGACCACGCGGACCCGTTCGGTGTGGCGCCCCCGCCGCAGCGTGACCTCTCCCGCAGCTCTGGCGTTGGCCACCCAGTCGGCACCGGGAAGGCCACCGACCACATATCGCTTGCCGTCGACGGTCATCGGCGTGACCGGCGTCGAGCGCGGCTTGCCGGACTTGCGGCCGACCACGGTCAGCACCACGGGGCCCTTCCCGCCGAAGCTCACGCCGAGTCGCTGCACCCCGATCATCGCCTTGTTGACGTACTTCAGCCACCACGGCGGTTGAATTCGCTCGTTGTTGGACATGTGGCCGACGTTACGTGATCGGGTCAAGGCGGAAGACCGGACAGCGGCCGGGCCTCACACCGCGATCCCGTAATCGGTTAGCGCCCTCCGCAGCCCGTCTTGCCGCTCGTCGGTGGGCAGCGGGTCGACGAGCGCGAACGCGCATCCGACCGCCCGCGCCGCGCCGTCGGCCTCCTCGCTGTCGCCGACCATGAGGGCGTCTGCCGCGTCCACGCCCAGCCGTGACAGCGCGGTGTGGAAGATCTCGGGCTGGGGCTTGACGGCGCCGACCTCGAACGACAGCACGAACTCGGTGATGTGCTCGGCGACATCGATGGCGCGGAACGCCGGCCGCACGTCGAACGCGATGTTGGACACCACCGCGGTCTCGATGCCTTGTCGGCGCAGACCCGCAAGCACGGTGGCAGTGTCGGGATAGGGCGTCCAGGACAACGGGTCGACGACGCGGTCGTAGAGCGAAGCGGCGTGGTGGTCGGCCAGGCCCGACTCGCGCAGCACGTGCAGGTAGGCCTCGCGGTGCAGGTGCGGGGCCAGGTCACGGTTGACCCAGGCCTGGTAGGTCTGGTCGTCCATCTCGACGGACCGCCCGGTCGGCGCGGTCAGCCGGCGCATCAACTCGGCCTGGACGTGACCGTCGACTGCGCGCTCGTCGACGTGCATTCCGGCGAACCAGCTGTCGTCCTCCTCGAGCCGGAACAGCGTCCCGGAGTAGTCGAACAGGACTGCGCGCAACGTCGTCATGTCATCTTCTCCCTTACTCTGACCGCCTTGTCCTCCAGCACTGTTCGCTCCAGATCGTTCTCATTCGTGGCCGCCGCACGGTCGAACTCTTCGGCCGCCTCGGCATTCCGGCCCAGCCGCATCAGGAGTTCGCCGCGCACGCTGGGGAGCAGATACGAGCCGTCCAATCCGGTGATCCCGTCGACGATGGCCAGTGCCGCAGCGGGGCCCGTGGCCATGGCGATCGCGACGGCCCGGTTCAGTTCGATCACCGGCGACGGCGAGATCTTCAGCAACCCGTCGTATAGCCCGACGATGCGCTTCCAGTCGGTGTCGGCGGCCGTTGGGGAGACGGCGTGACATTCGGCCAGCGCCGCCTGGAGTGCGTAGGGACCCCATCCGATCCCGTTGCGCTGCAACGTCTCCGCGGTGCGTTCGAGGGCGGCGACCCCGCGTCGGATCTGGGCGCGATCCCACTTCGTCCGATCCTGGTCCTCGAGCAGGACCGGCCGGCCGTCGGCGTCGGTGCGGGCGGCGAACCGCGACGACTGGAATTCCATCAGCGCCAGCAGCCCGTGCACCTCGGCCTGGTCGGGTACCAACGCGGCCAGCACGCGGCCCAACCGCAATGCCTCGGTGCACAATTCGTCGCGGATCCAGCGCTGCCCGGATGACGCCGAGTAGCCCTCGTTGTAGATCAGGTAGATCACGCTCAGTACGGCCGACAGCCGTTGCGGGTAGTCCACCGGGTCGGGTACCTCGAACGGCACTCCTGACTCGCCCAACGTCTTCTTGGCCCGCACGATCCGTTGGGCGATGGTGGCCTTCGGCGCCAGGAACGCCCGCGCGATCTCCTCGGTGGTCAGCCCGCCGACCACGCGCAGCGTCAACGCGATCTGGTTTTCCCGGGTCAGCACGGGGTGCGTCGAGATGAAGACGAGCCGCAGCACGTCGTCGTCGATGCGGTCGGGATCCCACGCCTCGTCGACGTGGGTTTCCAGCTCGCGGGCCAACGTCGTGTACTTCGCATCCTGGCGGTCCTGACGGCGCCAGTAGTCGATCGCCTTGCGCTTGGCGACGGTGGTCAGCCAGGCGCCGGCGTTGCGCGGCACGCCCATGGTGGGCCACTGCTCCAATGCATCGACCAACGCATCGGCCGCCAGATCCTCGGCCAGGCCGACGTCACCGACGGCGCGGGTCAGCGTCGCGACGATCTTCGCGGCCTCCATCCGCCACACCGCGTCGACGGTCTGACGCAGATCG
>JAVRPF010000655.1:0-3094 GCA_032162385.1 Mycobacterium sp. | reverse complement strand
CGACCGGGCGAACTGGCGCAGGCGGCGGTGATGGCGGCACTATCGGCGGCGACCGCGATCATCGCGGTGATCGTGCCGCTCGCGGCGGGACTGTCGTTACTCGGCAGCGTCCCCATGGGACTACTGGCCTACCGGTACCGGATCCGTGTGCTCGTCGCCGCCACTGTCGCCGCAGGTGTCATCGCGTTCTTGGTGGGCGGCTCGGGGGGCCTGATGACGGTGCTCCATTGTTCCTACGTCGGCGGTTTGACGGGGGTCGTCAAGCGTCGGAGGCGCGGCACACCGACGGTGCTCGTCGCCTCACTCGGAGCCGGACTCGTCGTCGGCGTCGTCGCGGTGGCGGCCCTGGCCATCCTCACCCCCTTGCGGAACCTGATCTTCGCGTCGATGAGCGCCAACGTCGACGGGACCGCCGCGGTGCTCGCGCGCATCCCGTACCTCAGCGGTGCCGCGCACGAGCTGGAATTGTTCTTCGCCACGGCGTTGGATTACTGGCCGTGGATCGTCGGTGGCGGATCGGCGGTTGGCATCGTGGTCGCGAACCTGGTGAGCTGGTGGGTGCTGTCGCGAGTCCTCGCACGGCTCGCCGGCATCCCCGACGTGCACCGACTGGAGACGGCGATCAGCGCTGACCCCGTCGGGCCACTTCCGGTGCGGCTCGACGAGGTGGGGTTCCGCTACCCGAGCACCGACACCGACGCGCTCGGTCCGGTCACGTTGCACTTCGACACCGGCGAACACGTGGCCGTCACGGGAGCCAACGGCTCGGGGAAGACGACCTTGATGCTGGTGCTCGCCGGCCGCGAACCCACCCAGGGCGTGGTGCGGCGCCCCGGCGCAGTCGGGCTGGGCCAGCGCGGCGGCACCGCAGTCATCATGCAGCACCCCGAGAGCCAGGTGCTGGGCACTCGCGTCGCCGATGACGTCGTGTGGGGTCTCCCGCCGGGTCGGCGCGTGGACATCGAACGGCTGCTTGCCGAGGTGGGGTTGGACGGGCTGGGCGAACGTGACACCGACGGCCTCTCCGGTGGGGAGTTACAGCGATTGGCGGTGGCCGCCGCGCTGGCCCGCGAACCCGCGCTGCTGATCGCCGACGAAGTGACCAGCATGGTGGACCAGCAGGGCCGTGCCGCGCTGCTCGGTGTGCTGGCAGGGCTGACGACACGACACCGCATGGCACTGGTGCACATCACCCACTACGACGTCGAGGCCGCGTCGGCCAACCGCACGATTCACCTTTCTGGTCACGGGTCGTCGGACAACGCGGCGATGGTCGGGGTCGCTGCCGCCCCCGCAGCCACTGTGACCACGGACCCGAGCCGCGGTGCTCCGGTGCTCGAGGTCGATGACGTCGGCCACGTCTATGCCGCCGGGACGCCCTGGGCCACCGCGGCATTGCGGAATGTCACTTTCGCCGTGCATCACGGTGACGGAGTGCTGATCCACGGCGGCAACGGCTCCGGCAAGTCGACACTGGCCTGGATCATGGCCGGCTTGACGGCGCCGACGACTGGCGCGTGCCTGCTGAACGGCCGGCCGGTGACTGAGCAGGTGGGGGCCGTCGCCTTGTCGTTTCAGGCCACCCGCCTGCAGTTGATGCGGGGGCGCGTCGGCGATGAGATCGCCTCGTCCGCCGGATTCTCGGCGCACGACACCGCGCGGATCGCATCATCATTGGCCGCAGTCGGTCTGGACGCAGCGCTCGCCGACAGACGGGTGGACCAGCTCAGCGGCGGCCAGATGCGGCGCGTCGTGCTCGCCGGCATGCTGGCCCGTGCGCCGAGCGTTCTAATCCTCGATGAGCCACTGGCCGGACTCGACGCCGCCAGCCAGCAAGGATTGCTCAGGGTGCTCGAGGATCTCCGCCGGCACGCTGGGCTGACGATGGTCGTGATCTCCCACGACTTCGCTGGACTCGAGGACCTCTGCCCGCGCATCATCGAACTGTCCGACGGTGCGCTGCAGCCGGTCCCTGCATCCTCCGGCAGCGCCTCGTGACGACGTCGGACAAGCGGTCGCATCGGCAGCGCAGGCCGGTCGTGTTGCTACGCCCCATCCCGGGACGCTCGGCTATCCACGACCTGTGGGCGGGAACGAAATTGCTGGTGATGCTGAGCTTTTCGGTGCTGCTGGCGTGTCTGCCAGGCTGGGTACCGATCGGGCTAGTGGCCGTATGGCTGGGGGCGGCCGCCTGGGTTGCCCACATTCCCCGGGGTGCGCTCCCGTCGCTGCCACGTTGGGTGTGGTTCGTGCTGCTGCTCGGTAATCTCGCCGCCGTGTTCAGCGGCCGACCGCCATTCATCGAGATCGGTTCCGTCGCCATCGGGGTTGGTGGACTGCTGGAGGTCTTGCGGTTCACCGGTTTGTCGTTGGCGCTGCTGGGCCTGGCCGCGATGATGTCGTGGACCACCAACGTGGCCGAGGTCGCGCCGGCCATCGCGACCTTGGGCCGTCCCCTGCGACGATTCCGGGTTCCGATCGACGAGTGGGCCGTCGGGCTTGGGCTGGCATTGCGGGCCTTCCCGATGCTCATCACCGAATTCCGGCTGCTCTACGCGGCACGCCGGCTCCGACCACAGGAGGCGCAGCAGGGCCGGTGGAGGCGCTACCGACACTGGGTGGTCGAGGTGGTGGACCTGATTGCCGCCGCCATCACCGTGGCACTGCGACGGGCCGATGAAATGGGAGACGCGATCACCGCACGCGGTGGTGCGGGCCAATTCTCGGCGGTCTCGAACCGACTGACACGACGTGACTGGGTGGTGCTTGGGCTGTGCGCGACGACGTGCGTCGCAGCCGTGCTCAGTGAGCTCGCCTGGGTCTCGACCACCTGATCTGGCGTCGCCGACCACGGTGGCGGCAGCCGAGGCAGAACGCGAGGTGTGCCGAGCGAACTGATCTTGCCGGCCTGGGTATCGGGCACACTGACGTCATGGGTGCCACCGAACGTGAGGTCGGAGACACGGCTGAGTTGTCGGGTACCGATTCGACGTCGGCGGACGCGTGGCTGCTGCTGGTCTACCGGATCCCCAGTGACCCCACCCGGCTGCGGGCTGCGGTGTGGCGTCGATTGAAGTCGTTGGGCGCGGTGTAC
>JAVRPF010000654.1:0-3607 GCA_032162385.1 Mycobacterium sp. | reverse complement strand
GTAAGCGGCGTAGAGCGGCACGGGAAAAGCTTAAACGGCATCCGCCCGCCCGGCGTTCTCTCCAAGCGCTTCATCCGGGGTCCGACTAGGTTTGAAGCGTGGTGACCCGCATCGTGATCCTCGGCGGAGGCCCGGCTGGTTACGAAGCCGCGCTGGTCGCCGCCACCTCACACCCCGATTCGTCACACGTCACCGTCATCGACTCCGACGGCGTGGGCGGGGCGGCCGTGCTGGACGACTGCGTGCCGTCCAAGACCTTCATCGCCTCGACGGGCCTGCGCACCGAGCTACGCCGGGCGCCGCGGCTGGGCTTCGACATCGACATCGACGACGCCAAAATCTCGCTGCCGCAGATTCACGAGCGGGTCAAGAGGCTCGCCAGCGATCAGTCGGCCGACATCGCCGCCCAGCTGCGAAGCGTGGGCGTGCAGGTCGTCGCCGGCCGGGGCGAGCTCGTCGATCCCACGCCGGGGCTGGCGTGCCACCGCGTCAAGGCGACCGCCGCCGACGGCTCGGTCAGTGAGCACGAGGCCGACGTCGTGCTGATCGCCACCGGCGCCAGCCCGCGGGTGCTGCCGTCGGCCCAGCCCGACGGCGAGCGCATCCTGACCTGGCGGCAGCTCTACGATCTGCGGTCGTTGCCGGAACACCTGATCGTGGTGGGCTCCGGCGTCACCGGCGCCGAGTTCGTCCACGCCTACACCGAGCTCGGCGTGCCGGTGACGGTGGTGGCCAGCCGGGACCGGGTGCTGCCGTACGAGGACGCCGACGCCGCGCTGGTCCTGGAAGAGGCGTTTGCCGAACGCGGCGTGCAGTTGTTCAAGAACGCCCGGGCCGAATCGGTGGTTCGCACCGACAACGGTGTCCTGGTGATGATCACCGACGGCCGCACCGTCGAGGGCAGTCACGCCCTGATGACCATCGGATCGGTGCCCAACACCGGCGGCCTCGGCCTGGAACGCGTCGGCATCGAGCTGGGGCGGGGCGACTACCTGAAGGTAGACCGGGTCTCGCGCACCTCGGTGCCCGGAATCTATGCGGCCGGCGACTGCACCGGTCTGCTGCTGCTGGCGTCCGTCGCGGCCATGCAGGGCCGGATCGCGATGTATCACGCGCTGGGCGAAGGGGTGAGCCCGATCCGGTTGCGTACGGTCGCCGCGACGGTGTTCACCAGGCCGGAGATCGCCGCCGTCGGGGTGCCGCAAACCATGATCGACGACGGCTCGGTGCCTGCCCGGACGGTCACGTTGCCGTTGCGGACCAACGCGCGCGCCAAGATGTCGGGGTTGCGGCAGGGTTTCGTCAAGATCTTCTGCCGGAAGTCCACCGGCGTGGTCATCGGCGGCGTGGTGGTGGCGCCGATCGCCTCCGAGCTGATCCTGCCGATCGCCGTGGCCGTGCAAAACCGCATCACCGTCAACGAGCTGGCGCAGACGCTGGCCGTCTACCCGTCGTTGTCCGGTTCGATCACCGAGGCCGCTCGACGGCTGATGGCACACGACGATCTGGACTGACCGCGACCCGTCCGGACCCGACGAACTAGCCTTAGTGGAGCACCCCCTACTGACGAGTAACACGGACATCGAATTCCCCAGTGAGGAGTCCTTCGTCGTGAATGATCCGGTTTCCATGCTCGGCCCGCAGCAACGCGCGGCGTTCTGGGAGCGACTCGGGACCGAGCAGTTCGACGTCGTGGTGATCGGCGGCGGCGTGGTGGGCTCCGGGTGCGCCCTGGATGCCGCCACGCGCGGGCTCAAGGTCGCGCTGGTCGAGGCGCGCGACTTCGCTTCCGGCACCTCGAGCCGCTCGTCGAAGATGTTCCATGGCGGGCTGCGCTACCTCGAGCAACTCGAGTTCGGGCTGGTGCGCGAGGCGCTCCATGAGCGTGAGCTGTCGCTGACCACGCTGGCGCCGCATCTGGTCAAGCCGCTGCCGTTCCTGTTCCCGCTGACCCATCGGTGGTGGGAGCGTCCCTACACCGCGGCGGGCATCTTCCTCTACGACAGCCTCGGCGGCGCGAAATCGGTTCCCGCGCAAAAGCATTTGACGCGTGCCGGCGCGCTGCGGTTGAGCCCGGGGCTGAAGCGCAGCTCTTTGATCGGCGGGATCCGCTACTACGACACCGTCGTCGACGACGCCAGGCACACGATGACGGTCGCGCGCACCGCGGCGCACTACGGCGCGGTCGTGCGATGCTCCACCCAGGTGGTCGCGCTGCTGCGCGAGGGCGACCGGGTGATCGGGGTCCGCGTCCGCGACTCCGAAGACGGCTCGGTCACCGAGGTTCGCGGCCACGTCGTGGTCAACGCGACCGGGGTGTGGACCGACGAGATCCAGGCCCTGTCCAAGCAGCGCGGCCGTTTTCAGGTGCGGGCCTCCAAGGGCGTGCACGTGGTGGTGCCGCGGGACCGGATCGTCAGCGACGTCGCGATCATCCTGCGCACCGCGCAGTCGGTGATGTTCGTCATCCCGTGGGGCAGCCACTGGATCATCGGAACCACCGATACCGATTGGAATCTGGACCTGGCCCATCCCGCGGCCACCAAGGCCGACATCGACTACATCCTGCAGACCGTCAACCAGGTACTGGCAACTCCGTTGACCCACGCCGACATCGACGGGGTGTACGCGGGGCTGCGGCCGCTGCTGGCCGGGGAGAGTGAGGAAACCTCCAAGCTGTCCCGGGAGCACGCCGTCGCGGTGCCCGCGCCCGGTCTGGTCGCCATCGCCGGCGGCAAGTACACCACCTACCGGGTGATGGCCGCCGACGCGATCGACACGGCGGTGCAGTTCGTCCCGGCCCGGGTGGCGCCGTCGATCACCGAAAAGGTGAGCCTGCTGGGTGCCGTCGGCTACTTCGCCCTGATCAACCAGGTCGAACACGTCGGCGAACTGGTGGGCCTGCACCCGTACCGGGTGCGTCACCTGCTGGATCGCTACGGCTCGCTGATGGACGATGTGCTGGCGCTGGCGGCCGATCATCCCGACCTGCTGGGCCCGATCAAGGAGGCGCCGGGCTACTTGAAGGTGGAAGCCGTGTACGCCGCCGCCGCCGAGGGTGCCCTGCATCTCGAGGACATCCTGGCCCGCCGGATGCGGATCTCCATCGAATACCCGCACCGCGGCGTCGACTGCGCCCGGGAGGTCGCCGAGCTGGTGGCTCCCGTGCTGGGGTGGAGCGCCGGGGACGTCAATCGTGAGGTCGCCAACTACACCGCACGGGTAGAGGCCGAGATCCTGTCACAGGCCCAGCCCGACGACGTGTCGGCAGACGAGTTGCGGGCCAGCGCGCCCGAAGCGCGCGCCGAGATTCTCGAGCCGGTTCCCCTCAATTGATTCCGTGGTGAGGCCCGCACCCCTTCCGGTGCGCGACGGACTGGGGCCCGCGCGGGTACGGCTGCGCGGCGGGACGGTGCTGGCCGAGCTGACCGCGCGGTTTGGCGAGCAGGCCCGCGCGAAGGTTCTGGCCGGAGAGGTCGTCGACGCCGACGGTGTGGTGATCGACGAAGCCACCGTGCTGCCCACCGGCGCCAGCGTCTACCTCTACCGCGACTTGCCGCACGAGGCGGCGGTGCCGTTCGACCTCCCGGTGCTCTATCGCGACGAC
>JAVRPF010000653.1:0-2915 GCA_032162385.1 Mycobacterium sp. | reverse complement strand
CCAGCCGTTGTCGGCGGCCAACCCGGCGATGACGTCGCCGACCAGTGCGGTGTGCAGCGACCCGTCCCCATCGATCACCAGCACGCCGCCGTTCCCCGGCTCGGACAGCACGGACTTCAGCAGGGCGTTGTCCTGGAAGCAGCGCACCGTGGAGATCGGCCCGGCGAACATCGTCGTCGCACCGTAGTTCCGCAGTTGCAGGTCGCAGCTGCGAACGTCGGGGTAGATGTCGTCGACCAGGTCGGCGGTGGGGCGTGGCGTAACGGGCACCGCTCGATGCTAACCAGCCTGGCTGGCAACTCCACTCCCAAGTATGACGTCGTGCACGAACTGGGCCAGGCCGGGCTCCGCGTCGTCGTAGTAGCGGGTGAAGCGTTCATCGGCCAGGTACATCTCGGCCAGGCACCGCTGCATCTCGTCGCTGCAGTCGTAGAACCGGTCGATCGATTCGCGGTGCCGGACCGCGAGCGCGTCTGCGGCCTCCGACCCCGGCGTGACCGCGTCCCGCTTGGCCTGCGCTAGCGCGGCGAGCAGCGCGTCACCCTCGGTCTTGACGTCGATCCAGTCCTGCTTGGACATCCGCGAAACCCGTTGGCGGGACTGCTTCCACTCGTCGGTCTCGCTCCAGCGCTGTTCGGCCTCCTCAGCGTACTCACCGCCGAACGCGGTGGTGCCAAAGATCTCGACCTGCTTCTGCGCCGTCAATTGGATGCCGTCGCTGTGCGCGTTCATCAGTTCCTCCACTGCCTTGATCGTGTGGGTCAGTCGCTCGGCCTGCTCGAGGAGTAGTTGGTGCTGCCGACGTAGGTGGGCGGGCACGTCGACGTCCTGGTCGTCGAGCAGGGTGCGGATCTCGTCGAGCGGCAGGCCTACGACCCGGTACACCAGCACCAGATGCAATCGTTCGACGTCGGCGTCGGTGTACCCGCGGTAGCCAGCCGTCGTCCGCACGCTGGACACCACCAGACCGATGTGGTCGTAGTGGTGCAGCGTGCGGACCGAGATCCCTGACAATTCGGCGACTGTGCCGACGGTGTTCGTGTCCACACGGACGACTATGGCCCCTGACGTCGCGTCAGGGTCAAGTGGATTTCGTCAGTCTTCGGAGTTGCGGCGCGCCAGCAGAACCACGAGGATCGCCAGGACGCCGGCCGCGATGGCCGCGGCCACCGGCAGTCGGGAGTGTTCGGGCCCGGGGGCGATGACGGGGATGGTCGCGGCCGCCACAGTCGACTTCGCCTGTGCGGCAGTCTCCTTGGCGGGACTGCTGGCCGGCCGCGAGCCGTTGGTGTCCGCGGCAGCGGGTGCGGGCTTTGGCGGTGGGGCGGCGGCAGCCTTCTTGGCGGGTGCCTTCTTCGCCGGTGCGGCCTTCTTGGCAGCCTTGGCCGGAGCCTTCTTCGCCGCGGCTTTCTTCGCCGCCTTCGCGGGTGCCTTCTTCGCGGGTGGCGGCGGAGTCGGATCCGGAGTCGACGGCGTTTCGGTGGGCTCGTCGTCCGGTCGACCCTGCTGGTCTGCCATTTGGCTGCTCCTTTGCAGTTCTGGTCCAAAGCGCGATCGGCGTGCGGTGTGGGGCCGGGCAGTGCACCCCATCATGCCAGTTGGGTTTTGGTCGCTACCCCGTGACCGCCAGCGCCGCGGCCAAGGTCAGTGCCACGGCCATGCCAGTCAACTCGATTCGGGACCGCTGGCGCGACACGTCGGCGGTGGCGCGGTGTGACCGGGCTGCAGGTAGCCACCAGCTGCGATTGCGCCAGGCGAGAACCGTCAGCGCTGCCGTCAGCACGATCTTGGCCGACAGCAACCGGCCGTACCCCGTCGTGACGAACTCGCCGGGGGAGTGCAGCCTCAGCGCCGTCGCCGCGGCGCCGCACACCACCAGCGTCACCACGCACAACAGGGAGACCTGCGAGAAGCGCGGCAACATCCGGGCCCATTGCCCGCGATGCTCGACCACCAGGACCAGAGCGGCCAAGGCGCCGCACCACAACGCCGCGGCCAGTGCGTGCACGGCGACCGCCAGGCCGCCGCCAGGGCTTTCCGCCAGGTGACCGACCAGGCTGCGTCCGGTCAGGCCGACCGCCGCAGCGCCGGCCACCACGACGCCGACCGCCGGTTTCCACTCCCCGCGGGACGCCACGGCGGCCACCACGCCCACGAGGGCGGCGGCCACCGCGCACATCAGCCCGGACCGCCCCGTGGTGGTGGCGACCGCGAACTCGACCGTGGTGTGCACGCCCACCCGCACCGCGGACACCCCCGCCGCCTGTGCCGCGGTGACCACCAGCCGAACCACTTCGGCCAGCGCCCACACCGCCGCCGCGAGGATCAACGGTCCGGCGGCACGCTCGGCAACCTCGCGGCGATACCGGTCGGTGTCGAACATCGGGACCACCGCGAGGCCGAGCGTGACCACCGCCGAGCAGTCGGCGACCGCCCGAATCAGCGTGGCGCTCAAGGAGTTCTGCGGAAACGCCACAGCCCACGCCAACACGGCCGCTGCGGCGACGACGGCAGCGCCTGCCGCGACGGTCCGCAGCCGCGTCACGGCCGCCGCCGAACCGCCCACCACGCACCGGCACCCACGATCGCGACGGCCACCGCCACGAACGGCCAGACCGGGACGCCCTCGTCCCCGGGACCGTTCGCCGCCACCGGCGGACCCGGCGTGCCCGTCCCCGCTTCGGTGAGCCGAAACGACCACGACCCCGACACCACGTGACCGTCGGCGGAGGTCACCCGGTAGTTCACCGTGTAGGTGCCTGCAGGCCCCAGCGGGCGCAGCGCGACGCTGGCCACGGCCCCCTGGACCTCCGCCGTGCCGGTCGACCACAGGTTGCCGTCAGGGCCGACCACCGTCATGGCCGCGAAGCTGGTCTGCAGTTGCTCGTTGAACGTCGCGCTGACGCGTTCGGGTC
>JAVRPF010000652.1:0-6793 GCA_032162385.1 Mycobacterium sp. | reverse complement strand
CTCACCGAGAACGGCCGCGAACAGGCCAGGCTCGCCGGCGACGCGCTCGCCGACTTGCAATTGCACGACCCTCTGGTGATCAGCAGCCCGAGGCACCGGGCGCTGGTCACGGCCGAACTCGCCGGTCTGACCGTGGGCGAGGTCTCCCCGCTGCTTGCGGAATGGGACTACGGCGACTACGAGGGGCTGACGACGCCGGAGATCCGCCAGACGGTGCCCGACTGGATGGTCTGGACGCACGGCTGCCCGGGGGGCGAAAGCGTCGCCCAAGTCGGTGAGCGCGCCGACCGGGCCGTCGTCCTGGCCCTGACGCACATGGCGACTCGCGACGTGGTCTTCGTCGGCCACGGCCACTTCTCCCGAACGGTGCTGACCCGCTGGGTGGAATTGCCGGTGTCCGAAGGCATCCGGGTGTCCATGGCGGCGGCGTCGATCGCGGTGTGCGGCTACGAACACGGCGTCAGCCAGATCACCGCACTCGGCCTCACCGGCCATGTCAACCCGTGCCTACCCCCGTGACAACCGAACCGTCCTTCGTGATGACCGGCCGCGCCGGGGTGATCGTGGCCGACGGCGTGCACACCGCCTACCCGCGACTCGACGACGCCCGGGCGGCACTCGCCTCCGGTGACGTGCCGATCGTGTTGGGCGCCTTGCCCTTCGACATGATGCGCCCGACCGCGCTGATGCGGCCGCGGGCGGCTCGGTTCGTCGACACACTGCCCGATTGGCCGCGGCGCGA
This sequence comes from Mycobacterium sp., assembly GCA_032162385.1. Classification (GTDB taxonomy): domain Bacteria; phylum Actinomycetota; class Actinomycetes; order Mycobacteriales; family Mycobacteriaceae; genus Mycobacterium. The sequence continues at coordinate 6,051 of JAVRPF010000652.1, read as the reverse complement.
CCTGCCGACGGTGCGGATCGTGGAGGCACTGCCTGCTCCCGAGGTGCACCGTGCCCGCATCACCGAGGCACTCACCAGGCTCAACGATCCGAACTCCGGTTTGCACAAGGTGGTGCTGGCTCGAGCGTTGCGGTTGGTCGCCGACGGCCCGCTGGACGCGGCGACAATCCTTGCCCGCCTCGCCGAAGACACCACTGCCAACGCCTATTTCGCCGATCTGACACCGGCGGGCGCTGGGTATGCGGGTGCGGCGCTCATCGGTGCCAGCCCCGAACTGCTGGTGGCGCGGCGCGGCGACGTGGTGACGTGCCGGCCGTTCGCGGGGTCCGCACCCCGCTCAATCGATCCCGATGCAGACCGGGCCAGCGGTGTCGCGTTGGCCGAGTCGGCCAAGAACCTGCACGAACACCAACTGGTCGTCGACGAGATGCGCAAGGCGCTCGAACCGCTGTGCGTCGACTTGTCGATCGCTTCGTCACCGGAGCTGTCCAGCACGTCGGCTGTGTGGCACCTGAATACACCCATCACCGGTCGGCTGCGTGAGTCATCCACTACGGCACTGGATCTCGCGATCGCATTGCATCCGACACCGGCCGTGGGCGGGGTACCCGCCGCGGCGGCGGCCGAACTGATCAACGAGCTGGAGGGCGACCGCGGGTTCTACGCCGGGGCGGTCGGGTGGTGCGATGCGGCGGGCGACGGCCGCTGGGTGGTGGCCATCCGCTGCGCCCAATTGTCCGCAGACCGGCGCACTGCCGAGGCGCGGTCGGGCGGCGGCATCGTCGCCGAATCCGATCCCGACGACGAGGTCGCCGAGACCACCACGAAGTTCAAGACCATCACGTCCGCGTTGGGAGTCGAGACATGAGCGCCCGAAGACGATCGCGAGTGAGGATCGCAGCGAGGGACGAGCGAGGACCGGAGCGAGTGGAAGTCGAGACATGAGCATAAGTATCCGCCGGGTACGCCCCGGCGACGAGGCCGCGCTGACGGCCATGGTGCACGAACTGGCGGCATTCGAACACGCGGCTGCCGACTGCACGGTCACCGAATCCCAGATGCGCACAGCGCTATTCGCGGACTCGCCGACAGTGCAAGCGCACATCACCGAGGTCGACGGGGAGGCCGCGGCATGCGCGCTGTGGTTCCGCAGCTTCTCCACGTGGGATGGTGTGGCGGGCATCTACCTCGAGGACCTGTTCGTCCGGCCGCAGTTCCGCAGGCACGGCCTGGCTCGCGCGCTGCTGGCGACGCTGGCCCGTGAATGCGTGGACGGCGGCTATACCCGGTTGTCGTGGGCCGTGCTGGACTGGAACGTCAACGCCATCGCACTGTACGACGCGGTCGGCGGCCGTCCGCAGAACGAGTGGATCACCTACCGGGTGTCCGGCCCCGAGTTGTCCGCCCTTGCCGGGCCCTGAGCGGCCGTCGCCGACGCCCACTGCAGTGCCGAGGCACTGAACAACAGAACCAGTACACCCACCGCGACCAGCGCAACGGGTACGCCATAGGCCCACCGCTGCGAGCCCACGGCGATGTACCACGCCACCGGCAGCAGGAGAAGCTGCGCGAACACCGCGATGCCGCGGCCCCATCGCCTGCCCGTCCACAGGGCCCATCCGGCGGCAAGCACACCGGCACCCATGACCGCGTACCAGGCGGCGGTGCCGTACCCGCTGATCGCCTTCTCGTGAGCACCGCCCATCGCCCGCACCACCAGGACAACGGCCACGACGAGCAGCACGGCACCCTCGAATGCCACCACCACACCTGCCTGGCGCACCGTCGCCGGTGCGGGAACGATCACGACGGCCAGCGTAAGGGCTTCCGGTTAGGCTCATGTCCCGTGCGCGCCGTGCTGATCGTCAATCCGAACGCGACATCGACCACTCCCGCCGGACGCGACCTGCTCGCGCACGCGCTGGAGAGCCGGGTCAGCCTGACCGTCGCGCATACCGACCACCGCGGCCACGCCATCGAAATCGCCAGGGACGCCGCCCGCGACGGCATCGACGTGGTGATCGTGCACGGCGGTGACGGCACGGTGAACGAAGTGGCCAATGGCATCCTCGGCGACTGCCGCCAGCGCAGGGCCGCCCTGAATGGGCCCGCGGTCGGGGTGGTGCCCGGCGGTTCGGCCAACGTCTTCGCGCGCGCGCTCGGCATCAGCCCCGACCCCACCGAGGCGACCAACCAACTCGTCGACCAGCTCGACGACCACCGCCGCGGAGGGTCCTGGCGACGCATCGGGTTGATGGACTGCGGCGAGCGCTGGGCGGTGTTCACGGCGGGCATGGGCGTGGACGGTGCCGTGGTCGCCGCCGTCGAGGCCCAGCGCGACAAGGGCCGCAAGGTCACCCCGTCGCGGTACATCCGCATCGCCGTGCGCGAGATGCTGGCCGGCACCCGGCGCGAGCCGGAGTTGACGCTGCACCTGCCCGGCCGCGAGCCGGTCCCCGGCGTGCACTTCGCGTTCGTGTCGAACTCCAGCCCCTGGACGTACGCCAACAGCCGACCCGTGTGGACCAACCCCGAGACGACGTTCGAGACGGGTTTGGGCGTCTTCGCAGTGACCAGCATGAACGTGTGGGCGAATCTGGGGCTGGTGCGACGGATGTTGTCTCGCAAGCCCCAGATCGAGGCGAAGCATCTGGTCCGCGACGACGACCTGGCGTGGGTCCGGGTGACGAGTGACACAGAGGTGGCTTGCCAGATCGACGGAGATTACGCAGGGCTGCGTGAAACCATGACGTTCACGTCGGTGCCGAATGCTTTAGGCGTCGTGGCACCGCCCCCAAAAGCCCTTTGACCTGGAGTTATTCGTTCACAGGTTTTAGTTCAGGGCGCAAGTGGGTTAAGTGTAGTACAAACGAATGAGGGCTCTGGTAACAGAGTCCCGCAGTGACGTTGCACACGTGTTAACGCGCCGCTATTGACATCTGTTCAGCCTGTGAAAGCATCGGATGCAACAGTGCAGAAACATTTCAAGTGCACGCGTTAACAGCCGAAGAAAAGCTCGTGCGTCTTGCTGCGCACACGATAAGGAGTTGGAAGCTATGGATTGGCGGCACAACGCGGTCTGTCGTGATGAAGATCCGGAACTGTTCTTCCCGGTGGGAAACAGTGGCCCGGCGCTCGCCCAGATCGCTGACGCAAAGCTCGTCTGCAACCGCTGCCCGGTCACGACCGAGTGCCTCAGCTGGGCGCTGGAGTCCGGCCAGGACGCCGGCGTGTGGGGCGGCATGGGCGAGGACGAACGGCGCGCACTCAAGCGGCGCAACGCGCGCACCAAGACGCGTACCAGCGTCTAACCCGCACCCAGTTCTCGAACTTGCGGCCCCGGTGAGTACCGGGGCCGTAAGTCTGCGCGGCGTACGAGAAAACGTCCGCAGCCACTATTGCGGCAGCCTCGGCCGCCTTCCGATCGGCACTCGCAAAACGACCTCGGTGCCGCCGGTAGGCGATTCGTGCATGCCCAGTGAGCCGTCCAACTCCGCCGCCACCAGGGTCCGCACGATCTGCAACCCCAACCGGTCGGACTTCTCCAGGCTGAACCCCTCGGGAAGGCCGCGGCCGTCATCGTGGACCACGACGTCGAGCCAACGGGCCGACCGCTCGGAACGGATCGTCACACAGCCCTGCGGTGTCGATTCGTCATAGGCATGCTCGATCGCGTTCTGCACCAACTCCGTGACCACCATGATCAGTGCCGTGGCCCGGTCCGCGTCGAGCACGCCAAGATCACCGACGCGCACGATCCGGATGGGGGTGTCCACCGACGCGACATCGTTCATGATCGGCAGGATCCGGTCGACCACCTCGTCGAGGTTGACCTCCTCGTCCACCGACATCGACAGCACGTCGTGCACCATCGCGATGGATGACACCCGCCGCACCGACTCGATGAGCGCCTCGCGTCCCTCTGGATTGGTGGTGCGGCGGGCCTGCAGCCGCAGCAGCGCGGCCACCGTCTGCAGGTTGTTCTTCACCCGGTGGTGGATCTCGCGGATCGTCGCATCCTTGGACAGCAGCGCACGGTCGCGCCGTTTCACCTCGGTGACGTCGCGGATCAGCACGGCCGCGCCGGTGGCGGTCCCGTTCGCCACCAACGGCAGCGTCCTCAGCAAGACGGCGGCACCGCCCGCATCGACCTCCATCCGCATGCTGGATCCGCCGGCCAGAGAGTCGCGGACGTGGTTGGCCAGTTCCTGCGCCTCGAACGGATCCGAGATGAGGGGGCGCGTCACCGCGACCAGGTTGTGACCCTCGATTTCGGCGGCGAGACCCATGCGGTGATAGGCCGAGATCGCGTTCGGGCTGGCGAACACGACCCCGCCCCCGACGTCGAGGCGAATGAAGCCGTCACCCACCCGGGGACTCGACCGCGACATCGCCAGATCCCCCACATTGGGAAACGTGCCCTCTGACAGCATGCCCAGCAGGCCGCGGGCGCAGTCCAGATAGGCCCGCTCCAACGGGCTGGCCTTGCGCCGGTCGGCCAGCGCCGTCTGGTGGGTGAGGACCGCGACCACCCGGTCGGCGTGGCGGACCGGGACGGCCTCGACGTTGAGCCAGACGCCGTCGTGCGAGTCCCCTTGCCCCGCATCGCTTTCCCTACCGATGTGGCCGGACCTGAACGCAGCGGTCACGACCGGCATGTCGTCGCCCGTGTTGAGGGTGCCGACCGCGTCGGCCAGCAGTACGGACGGTGCGGTATTGGGCCGGATCTGGGCGACGCACGCCAGATTGCCGTCGTCGCGGCGTACCCACATCAAGTAGTCGGCGAAGGACAGATCGGCCAGCAACTGCCACTCGCCCACCACCGCATGCAGGTGATCAACGGCGTTGCCGGGCAGGACGGTGTGCTCGGCGAGCAGGTCACCGAGTGTCGACATCAGAGATTTCCGTGTCGGCCGCGCTCTAGCTGATTACGGCGATGAGGTCGCCCGCCTGAATGACGTCGCCAACGGCCACCTTGACCTCGGTGACCGTGCCCGCCACCTCGGCCAGCACCGGAATCTCCATCTTCATCGACTCCAGCAGCACGAGAGTGTCGCCCGCACCGATCTGATCGCCCTCTTTGACCACGACCTCAAGCACACTGGCCACGATCTCCGCGCGAACGTCCTCGGCCATCTTCACTCCACTCGTCTTTCTCCAGCCGCCGGGGGTTCGGGCGGTCCGTGGAACACCTAAGCACTGTTGCGCGTCCATCGAACCACGAGATCGCGTTTGTAACCGCACACGTCAGTCATGAGACACTGGGGATAAGCAACCTGACCTACTGGAGGACGATCATGGCCAAGCGTGGCCGTAAGAAGCGCGACCGCAAGCACTCGAAGGCGAACCACGGCAAGCGGCCCAACGCCGGTTCCAAAGCAGTGCGCTAGCCGCGAATGATCGTGGTGCGGCTGATCTGGATGCGTAGTCGCTGACGAAGCGCGTCCGGCACCTTGTCCCCGCTGCACTTGACGGCGATCAGCCGCTTCACCCGCTCCTCGACGCCGTACTGGCGCAGGCACCCGGGGCATTCCTCGAGATGATGACGCAGCTTGTCACGTGTCTCGATGGTGCATTCGCCGTCGAGCAGCGTCCACACCTCCGCGATCACCGCTGCGCACTCCGGATGCTCGGGGTCGACGGGACCGACCGGCGGACGGTAGTCGTGATCCTCGGGGCGGGAGAAGTCGTCGTCGTCGCTCATGACGACACCCCCTCCGGCGCGTCGAGCTGCTGACCTCGCAGGAAGCCGCGATCACGCGCAACGTCGGCCAATAGTCCGCGCAGCTGCTTACGTCCGCGGTGCAACCGGGACATCACCGTCCCAATCGGGGTATCCATGATCTCTGCGATCTCCTTGTACGGGAATCCTTCGACGTCGGCGTAGTACACCGCCATCCGGAATTCCTCCGGCAGCGCCTGCAGCGCCGCCTTGATCTCGGTGTCGGGCAGCGCCTCCATGGCCTCCACCTCGGCTGATCGCAATCCAGTGGACGAATGCTGGGCATTCGCCGCGAGCTGCCAGTCGGTGATCTCCTCGGTCGGATACTC
>JAVRPF010000651.1:0-4871 GCA_032162385.1 Mycobacterium sp. | reverse complement strand
GTTAAGGGTGCCGCGTGGTTACTGATACTAGACGTTGCACATACAAGTCGCCTAGGGGCACCCCTACGTGGCTCGGCAGCGTCAAGCTCAAGCCGAGTGGCGTCAGTGTGAGCTGGACCATCCTGTGCACCTAGATGTGATCGCTTGCGAGTCCGGCAAAAATATTCCCCGCGGGGAAGATGGCCACGCCGGTGCGCGTTGACTCTTTTATCGCAACCGCTTAGCTCAGCTAAGCTCTATCAAGGAGTCGAAATGAAGAAGTTAACCCTCGGCCTAGCCACTGCCGGCACCTTCGCCGCGATGACCATCGGGTTGGCGAGCCCAGCCATGGCGGCGCCGCGCGACGTCGGCCCAAATTATGACGCCGTCTACGTCACGGATGAGCACAACGCGACCTATCAGCCGGTCGATTGCTCGGTGCACGTCAACAGCGGAGGCACCAACGTCAATGTGAACTGGTGCTGACCTGAGGATTCGTCGTCCAGCGGCCGCGTGAGGAGTGGTCGGATGGCCTGGTGGTGCTTCGCCGACCATTCCGGCCACTCCTATGCGTCTTGGTGCAGTGCAACATGTTGCATATAGGCCAGACGCGACCATAGGCTGCCGGCGTGGCCCTCCCCCACGCGATCCTGGTGTCGCTGTGCGAGCAGTCCGGCTCGGGTTATGAGCTGGCCCGCCGGTTCGACCGGTCCATCGGCTACTTCTGGGCCGCCACCCACCAGCAGATTTACCGCACGCTGCGTGCGATGGAGGACGACGGCTGGGTACACGCAACGCCCGTCGTCCAGCAGGGCAGGCCGGACAAGAAGGTGTACACCGTCTCCGATGACGGCCGCGCCGAGCTGGCCCGCTGGATCGCCGAACCGCTGTCCGGCCGCGGCAGCTCGGTAGCCGACAACCGCACCCGCGATCTGGCCGTGAAGGTTCGCGGCGCTGCGCACGGCGACGTCGGCGACGTGCGCGCTCAGGCCGTGGCGCTGCGCGCCGAACGCGCCGAACTCCTCGACACCTACCGCGAATTCGAGAAACGCCAATTCCCCGACCCTTCCGCACTGCACGGCGCGGCCCTGCACCAGTACCTGGTGCTGCGTGGCGGCATCCGCGCCGAAGAAGGCGCCATCGACTGGCTCGACGAAGTAGCCGCTGCCTTGAAGGGGGCTCGGTGACTGATCCGTATCCGAACCTGTTGTCGCCGTTGGACCTGGGCTTCACCACGCTGCGCAACCGGGTGATCATGGGCTCGATGCACACTGGGCTGGAGGACCGCGCCGGCGACATCGACCGGCTGGCAGCGTATTTCGCCGAGCGCGCCCGGGGCGGAGTCGGTCTCATCATCACCGGCGGCTACGCCCCCAACCGGACCGGATGGCTGCTGCCGTTTGCCGCGCAGATGGTGGCGTCGTCGGAGGCGCGGCGCCACCGCCGCATCACGTCGGCCGTGCACGACGAGGACGGCAAGATCCTGCTGCAGGTGCTGCACGCGGGACGTTATGCCTACCACCCACTCTCGGTCAGCGCATCGTCGATCAAGGCGCCGATCAATCCGTTCCGGCCGCGCAAGCTGTCCTCGCGCGGTGTGCAGGACACCATCGATGACTTCGCGCGCTGCGCGCTGCTCGCCCGGGAGGCCGGTTACGACGGCGTCGAGATCATGGGTAGCGAGGGCTATCTGCTCAACCAGTTCCTGGCACCACGGACGAACAAGCGGACCGACGGCTGGGGCGGCTCCCCGGAGAAGCGGCGCAGGATGCCCGTCGAGATCGTGCACCGCACCCGTGCCGCGGTCGGCGAGGACTTCATCATCTGCTACCGCATGTCGATGGCGGATTACGTCGAGGACGGCCAGAGTTGGGACGAGATCATCTCGCTGGCAACCGAAGTCGAGGCCGCCGGGGCCACCATCATCAACTCCGGCTTCGGCTGGCACGAAGCCCGCGTGCCCACCATCGTGACGTCGGTGCCCAACAGCGCCTTCGTCGACATCAGCAACGCGGTGGCCGAGCACGTCGGGATCCCGGTGGTGGCGTCGAACCGGATCAACATGCCGCAGTCCGCCGAGCAGATCCTCGCCGACGGCAACGTTCAGTTGATCTCGATGGCGCGGCCATTGCTGTCCGATCCGGACTGGGTGAACAAGGCCCGGGCCGACGCCGCCGATGAGATCAACACGTGCATCGCATGCAACCAGGCCTGCCTCGACCACGCGTTCGTGCACAAGACGGTGTCCTGCCTGCTCAATCCGCGGGCCGGCCACGAGACCACGCTGCTGCTCGGACCGACTCGGCGGACGAAGCGGGTGGCGGTGGTCGGTGCCGGACCCGCGGGGCTGTCCGCCGCGGTGACGGCGGCCGGGCGTGGTCACCGCGTCACGCTGTTCGAGGCGGGAAGCACGATCGGCGGCCAATTCGACCTGGCACGAAGGATTCCCGGCAAGGAGGAGTTCGCCGAGACCATCCGCTACTACACCAGGATGCTCGACAAGCATGGCGTCGAGGTGCGCCTGACCACCCGCGCCACGGTGGACGAGCTGTCCGGTTTCGACGAGGTGGTGCTCGCCACCGGCGTCGCCCCACGCTTGCCCGACAACCCCGGGATCGACCATCCGATGGTGCTGTCCTACGTTGAGGCCATCCTGGGCAGGCCGATCGGCAAGACGGTGGCCGTCGTCGGCGCGGGAGGCATTGGCTTCGACGTCAGCGAGTTCCTGGTCACGGACGGGTCATCGACGCTGAACCTCAAGCAGTGGAAGGCGGAGTGGGGCGTGGCCGACCCGCAGGAGGCGCGCGGCGCGCTCACGACACCCATCCCGTTGCCGCCTGCCCGCGAGGTCTACCTGCTGCAGCGGACCAAGGGTCCCCAGGGCCGCGGGCTCGGCAAGACGTCGGGCTGGGTGCACCGCACCACGCTGAAGGCCAAGGGCGTGCAGCAGCTTTCGGGGGTGAACTACGAACGCATCGATGACGCGGGTCTGCACATCAGCTTCGGCTCCGAACGCTCAGGCAGACGCGTCCTCGCGGTCGACAACGTGATCATCTGCGCGGGCCAGGAGTCGGTGCGCGATCTCGAAGAGGGACTGCGGCGCAACGGCATCGAGCCCCACGTCATCGGCGGCGCCGACGTCGCCGCGGAGGTCGACGCCAAGCGCGCCATCAAACAGGGCACGGAGCTGGCCGCCCGGCTGTAGCCCCTCCCCTCCTTGCGCGAGCGTGCGTGTCTGCGGGTCGACACGCCGTAAAACTGCAGCGGTCTACGCACGCTCGCGCAGGAGTGAGAGTGCGCTTAGGCCTGCTTGAGCGCCTCGACCGCCAGCGTGATGGTCACCTTGTCGCCGACCACGGCGCCACCGGTCTCCAGCGGCATGTCGATGTCGATGCCGAAGTCCTTGCGGTTCAACACGACCGACGCGTCGAAGCCGGCGACCGCGCCGTGGCCCATGCCCGGGTTCACGCCGTTGAACTCCAGCGTCAGCTGAATGGGCTTGGTGATGCCCTTGAGGGTGAAGTCACCGTCGAGCACGTAGGTGTCTCCGTCGGCGCGCACGCCGGTGGAGACGAAGGTCGCGGTGGGGTACTTCTCGACGTCGAAGAAGTCGGCGGACTTCACGTGTCCGTCACGCTGCTCGCTGCCGGTGTGGAGCGAATCGACCGCGATCTCGGCGGTGACGGACGGGGTGCCGTCCTCGGCGACCACGATCGCGCCGCTGAACGTCTCGAAGGTGCCGCGAATCTTGCTCACCACCAGGTGACGCACTGAAAAGCCGATCGACGAGTGGACCGGGTCGATGGCCCAGGTGCCGGTGCTCAGGTCGGTGGCTACTGCTGCGGTCATGTCAGTGTCTCCTTGGCTGCGGGCGCCGGCCGTTCCGGCACCTCACCAAGCCTAAACGGACCATGGTCCGAATTTGTTCCGGACTGCGGTCCGATTCTATTTCGCGGTGCCGACGAGCAGTGCTGTCAGGCGATCGACGGGCAGCCGGGGCGAGCGGTGACCGTCCCGGCCGACCATGTCGTCGTTGACCACGAGCGCGTTGAGCACGGCCTCCTCGACGGCGTGAACGACGCCGGTGTAGAACGCGTCCATCCGTCCCCACGGGATGAAGGTCATCGCGCCGAACTCGTCGTCAGCGGGCGGTCCGAGCGGGAATCCGCTCTCCAAGCCCGAGGCGTTCGCGGTGGAGAACGCGAGAAAGATGTCGCCGGAGAAGTGGCTGCCCGCGGTGCCGGTCCTCGCCAGGCCGAGCGGCACCCGGCGGGCCAGCGCCTTGCACTGCCCTGCCAGCAGCGGCGCATCGGTCGCGACGATGGCGATCACCGAACCGGCACCCGGAGGCGGGCGCAGGCCGAGGTCCTCCGCGAACCAGTCGCCGTCGATCGGGTTGTCGTCGGCGAGCAACGCACCGACGTGCCGGCCCGCCACGGTCAGTTCGCCTCGCGAGCCGAAGTTCGCCTGCACGAACGCTGAAACGGTGAAGGCGTGGGAGCCGTACGCCACCAGCCGCGATGCGGTCCCGTTTCCGCCCTTGTACTCGTAGCAGTTCATCCCGGTGCCGCCTCCGACCGATCCCTCGGCCACCGGACCAGGCACCGCGGCGTCGAGCGCGGCCTCCGCGTGTTCGGGCCGCACGTGAGCGCCGTTGATGTCGTTCAGGTAGCCGTCCCACGTCTCGGCGCACACCGGCAACAACCATTGTCGGGCCAGCACCGGGTGCACCCGGTTCACCCAGCTCACCACCCCGCTGTGACAGGCACCCACGGCGTGCGTATTCGACAGCACGATGGGCAGATTGAATGTTCCGGCTTCTTCGATCCACGTGGTGCCGGTCATCTCGCCGTTGCCGTTGAGCGAGTACCAGCCCGCAGCGCACGCGCGCC
>JAVRPF010000650.1:0-2523 GCA_032162385.1 Mycobacterium sp. | reverse complement strand
CGCCGTCGCGGAAGAACGTGTCGCGCTCGGTGATGTGGGGCTCGGTCTCGACCTCGGCGAAGGACAGCACCGGGGTCACGCAGGCATCGGTGCCGTCGAACACCTTGGCCCAGTGGTCGCGATCCTGGGCGGCGAACGCCTCGGTGAAGGTAACGCGCAACTCGCCCCAACGGCCCATGTCGTTCTGGTCCGGCAGGTCAGCGGGATCCAAGCCGAGCCCCTGCAGCAACAGAGCGTAGAACTGCGGCTCGATGGCGCCGACCGCGACGTAACGACCGTCGGAGCAGGTGTAGGTGTCGTAGTACGGCGCGCCGGTGTCGAGCATGTTGGTACCGCGCTCGTCGGACCACATGCCCATGGCGCGGAAGCCCCACATCATCTGCATCAGCACGCTGGACCCGTCGATCATCGCCGCGTCGACCACCTGGCCCTTGCCGGAGGTCTGCCGCTCCCACAACGCGGCCAGGATCCCGACGATGAGGAACATCGAACCGCCGCCAAAGTCGCCTGCCAGGTTCAGCGGCGGGACGGGCCGCTCGTCCTTCCGGCCGACAGCGTGCAGCAATCCGTTGAGCGAGATGTAGTTGATGTCGTGACCGGCCTGCAGCGCCCGCGGACCGGTTTGGCCCCAGCCCGTCATGCGTGCGTAGATCAGCCGCTCGTTGACCTTCGCGCAGTCCTGCGGCCCGAGGCCCAGGCGCTCGGTGACGCCCGGCCGGTAGCCTTCGATCAGCACGTCGGCCTTGGCGATGAGCCGCAGCAGCAGATCGCGTCCCTCGTCGCTCTTGAGGTCCGCGGTCACCGACCGCCGGTTGCGCAGCATGGAGTCGCGGTTTCCGCGTGGCACGCCGCCCCTCTTGCCGGGCCGCTCGACCCGCACGACGTCGGCGCCGAGATCTCCGAGAATCATTGCGGCGTGCGGTCCGGGACCGATGCCGGCCAGCTCCACGACTCGCAATCCCTGCAGGGGTCCAGCCATCGCGCAACGTCCTCCACCAGTAGCCTTAGTTGACCGCCGACATAGCTTACTTGTATAACCAGGTCGATCAGTCGCGGGCCTCAGGCTCGCCAGACCCAAGGCGAGGCATGAACAACTCCGAGACGACCATCGACTCCTATACCGGAATCGACGACCTCACCCTGTCGCTCAGCGATGGCGTGCTCTCGATGACGTTGAACCGGCCGGACAGCCTCAACGCGCTGACCGCGCCGATGCTCGAGACCATCGCCGTCGCGCTGGAACGCGCGGCCACCGACGCCCGGGTCCGGGTCGTGCGCTTCGGCGGCGCGGGCCGCGGCTTCAGTTCCGGTGCGGGCATGAGCGAGGCGGACCAGGCCAATCCCAATGCCGCCGGCGCCCCCGACGACGTGCTCGTTGCGGCGAACCGTGCCGTTCGCTCGATCGTGGCGCTGCCCAAGCCGGTGGTCTCCGTCGTGCAGGGCCCGGCCGCAGGCGTCGGCGTCTCGCTGGCGATCTCGGCCGACGTCATCCTGGCCTCGGAGAAGGCGTACTTTCTGCTGGCGTTCACCAAGATCGGGCTCATGCCCGACGGCGGCGCGTCGGCTCTGGTCGCTGCGGCGGTCGGTCGGACCAGGGCGATGCGGATGGCCCTCCTGGCCGAACGCCTGCCGGCCGCCGATGCGCTGGCGGCGGGCCTGGTGAGCGCGGTGTACCCGGCCGAGGACCTCGACGCCGCGGTGGACGAGGTGATCGCGACGTTGAAGTCCGGCCCGGCGATGGCGCTACGCAAGACCAAGCAGGCCATCAACGCTGCAACGCTGACCGAACTCGAGGCCGCGTTCGGGCGGGAGACCGAGGGCCAGCTGGACCTGCTCGTCTCGGACGACTTCCGCGAGGGCGCCAAGGCGTTCCAGCAGCGGCGCCCAGCCACGTTCACCGACGACTGAGGCGGTTTACCGGACCCCCCGCGCTCCGGATCATGTGGACCATCCGGAATGCAGTATCGCCAGTGATACTGCATTTGGCGTGATGGTAATTGTCGGAGCGCGCCACGCCTCCGGACCATGTGGACCGTCCCGAATCCGGTATCACCCGTGATACTGCATTTCGGGAGGCGACAGTGGTCGGGCCGTGCGGCCAAGATAATTGTCGGACCGCTTCGCAAAGATCGGCGCCATGGACGGCAGCACCTACCGTTACACCCACCGCGCCGAATGTGCGCCGGAGTCCGGCGAGTACGTCGGAGGTCGTCTCGAATTCCCGGCCCATTACTCGCGGGCACCCACCGCCCACGGGGCGATTGAAGGCATCGAGCAGATTGTCGAAGAAATCGTCGCCGATCTGGAGTCCTGCGGCGCCAAGCCGCCGGACTCAGTCACCGACCGGCGATACAGCGGCAATTTCGTGGTGCGCACGTCGCCGCAGTTGCACTCCCGACTGGTGGTCGAGGCCAACGAGCAGGGGGTGTCGTTGAACCACTGGGTGATTCAGAAGCTGGCCGGGCGCAATCCGACCCCATCCATCGACGACCTGTTCTAGAGCGCCGAAAATCATTCGACTCC
>JAVRPF010000649.1:0-3778 GCA_032162385.1 Mycobacterium sp. | reverse complement strand
ACAACGAAAAGCGGGCCGCAGCAGGGGCTCCGGTGTCGGGCGATCAGGCCGGTCCGACCCGCCACCCGACCGGGTCACTGATCCGCTGCACGCGCACCAGCTCGCCAAGCGCGGCGGCGCGGCGCGCGCCGGGTGTGGGCGGTTAGAACGGGGAGCGGAATCGGGATTCACGTGGCCGCCCGCCGGGCCGCGATCGTTGACGGGGTCAGCGGCCCCCCAGGCGGTCGTGCAGGAAGCGCAGAATGGTGGCCTTGCCGTTGAGCAGCGTGTGGTCGTGGTCCGCGCCCTGCAGGACCTTGAGTTGGACGTGGTCGCCGACCTTGCGCAGTTTCTTGACGAAGGCGATGTTGGTTGCCGGAGGGACGCTGTGGTCGGCGGTGCCGACCAGCACGAGGATCGGCGCGGCGGTGTGGCGCGCACCGGGTGTGTTCTCCCGCACCAGTTGCGCCCACGGCGCCGGGAGAGGAGAGGGCCACGCGCGGAAGGGTGGCTGAGCCAGGTCGACCTGGTCACCGTGGTCGGCCACGATCAGAGCCGCGTCGTTGATGCCCGCGGGGGTCAGCAGCGGCTCCAGCGGCGCGCCGAAGAGTTCGTGCCAGTTGCCGAGAAGTCCCAGCACGCCAAAGGTTGTGTCCGGTGCGTAGTCGCGCAGCTTCCCGATGGCCAGGAGGTCCGCTCCGGGTGCGGAGGCGACCACCGCGCGCACGTGCAGGTCGGGGGCGTAAGAGCGCGCGAGTTGGCCTGCCCAAAGCGCAGCATGCCCGCCCTCGGAGTGTCCCAACACGGCCACCTGGCGCGAGATGGACGACCCCGCGAGGTGTCGCGCGGCTCGCGCGATGTCCAGCACCGAGTGCCCGGCACTGAGCCCGACGTCGAACAGCAGGGGGCCAGGTGTGCCGAGGCCCTCGTAGTCGGTCACGGCCCACGCGTAGCCGTGCGACACGAGGAGCGGGCTGAGCCTGCCGAATGGCAATGCGGTGCCCGTGTCACCGGTCCGCGACGGGGCCGACTCGTCCGTGAAGCCAGTCGTCCCATGCCCGAAGGAGACGATGGGGAATCCGCCGCGGGGAGCACGTCGGGTGGGCACGGCGACGACCCCCGAGACGATCACGTCTCGGCCCGTGCGCGACCGGGAGTGGTACAGGACAACCCAGAACCGCGTTCCGGGGTCCGCTTGGCGCTCCGACGCGCGGTAGACGGTCCCGGCTGGCCGCGCGGGCACCGTCGCAGGCACGTCGTAGAAGCTCGTGGGGGGCGGTCCCTGAGGCAGCGCTGCGTGGGCCCCGCTGGTGCCGCCGACCGCGACGAGGGCAGCGACGGTCCCCATGACGCTGGCGCAGCTCAGGCGGGACACGAGACGGCAAGCATTTGGAAACCCCTCAAATTGGCGCGAGTACTCCGACACCATACGAGCCCTTGGCGCAGACGGTTTCATCGAGAAGCCCATCAAACATCCTGGCTCTCAAGCACAAACTGCGCGACGTTCTCGATGCTGCCTAGAACTCAACAGCGATCGTTGATCGGCCACTCGCGGTGCTGCGTACTCCTCGGGCGAGATGATCCGACCGGGCGACCGCGCTTGCCCTGCTCGTCATGAGCCCAGGACGGTTTCAACTTCTCGGTCGTCCGCGGATCCCCCACTGTTCAGCGGGTCATGGAGATCTCTGGCGTAGATGACCACCTCATCCTGGTAGACGACCCCGACGACCTCAACGTCTGACGCCGTGGCCTATGTCATCTGCGACTTCTGCGGGCTGACGACCTACAGCGCGGCGCTGCGAAATGGGTGGAAACGGTGCCCTCGCTGCGACGCGGGTCTAGGCGGCGACGGCGTTGGGGCAGGCGAAGGCCATGTGGACCTTCGTGCCGCCAGCGCCGGAGTCGATCTCCAGGCGCTTGGTGAGGGTGGCGATCACCGGCGGGCCTAGCCCGGCGCCAGGGCTGTCGGTCCGCGGCCTGATGCCAATGGAGTACTGTCATAGGCGAGCTGGTCCTGCGGCTGGATCTCAGCCTCAGCCCGGATTGCCACCGACGGCGCTCTGGCGCACGAGGCGTGGAGCCGGGGTTACTGCTTCTGCTGCGGGGCCAGCCCCGTACATCCCACGGCACAACCGCCATCTGGCGAGAGGAGCCGGACATGAAACGCACGCCACTTGGGCTGCTTACGCAGCGACAGGGCCTCCGAGCACGCGGTCGTCGCGATCAGCGACTCCTTCACGCGGTGCAGGCTCAGCAACGACTCGACACCCAGAACGGCGACGGTGCCGCGAGCAGGCCCCGGCCTCTGAATGCGCGCCTCAGCTACCTGACCCACCCCCACGACTGACGCTCAACTGTGCAGGACTCGAAGAGGGTCCGTCAGCTTTGAACGCGGTGATGACGGCTGTCGCCGTCGGGCCGGTCGTAGGTGGGCATCCGTGCCCACCTCCCACGCGTTAGGTGCGTTCAGCCTCGGCGTCTTGCAAGGCCCACGCGACGCGTTCTACGAACTGCGACGCGCCAGGGTCGGCCGCCAGGTGAACCGGGACGACGTGCTCGTCCATGACGATCGTTGGCGCTTCGCCAGCGATCGGGTCGGTCTCTACGATGATTCGTGCCATTCGGCTCTCCTCTGCTCGTTTGACCGAAGCACTCACCGTAGCGAGATTCCAGACCAGCATGGGCCGGTGTCGATGGATGGGGTTGTCGAGCTGATCGAAGGTGGTCAAGGGCGCGACGCCCTGACGCGACTCGTCCGGGACCGCTGCCGCTAAAGCAGCGGCGCACCAACCCGGCACGGCTGTCCAGGTCGGCAACGCCACCTGACTGACGCGGTGTCGAGCTCGACCGCGAGCGCGGCGGATGACCCCGGTGGCCTACGGACGAATGTTGCCCGACGCGGCGGCCCAGTCTTGTTACCGTCGGACGATGAGCGGCTTCCCGGATGGTCTCCACAGCAGCCAGCCCTGGCTCGACCGCGGCCAGGTGATGATGAGGACCCTGGTCAGCCCGGAGCACGAGGTCGCGCGCTTCGTCGTCCTGTCGGCCCTCGGCCTCGCCCTTCTGGTCGCGATGTTCACCGGCGCCTTCGAGTCCAACGACCTGCCGGGGGCTGCCTCGCCGGTCGCGGCGGGCACCGCCAAGAGCGTTCCCGCTCCGGCACCGGCTGCCACGGGCGCCGGTGCCGTCTCTCCACCGGGGGCGTCGTCCGCAGCCGCGAGTTCCCCGGCGACGGCCGACAAGGTGGGGCTCCTCCTCGCCCACACGCCCTCGGGCCGGCAGCGCAATCGGGCTCGGGTCACCGTGCAGGTCAGCGTCCGCAACTCGGGAACGCGCCCCATGTTCGCCGGCGCCCACTCTGCGGCTGTGCTGAAGATCGCGGGCGCGCACGCCGTTTCAGCCGATGACCGCGCCCTAGGTCGGCAGGGCGCCCTGGACATGACCCGGCCGCTTCCGGTGGGGCAGGCGCGCCACGGGGTCCTGACCTTCGAGACCGCCGGGGCGCAGACCAAGGCGGTGTTGGCGGCCGGCGCGGAGCTCAGCGTGAGCGGTCAGCCCGGGCCGGTCCAGGCGCATATCCAGATTCCCGCGGGGCTGACGACGCCCTAACGGACCGGCCGGTCGACCGCCGACAGCGGCGGCCCGCGAACGGGCCGCCGCTCCGCGCGCGGCTACAGCTTGACCGAGTAGATGGTCCCGGTCAGCTCGCCCACGTACAACGTCCCCTTGTGGATGCGCAGGGCGACGATCGGGGCGACGAATCCGTGCAGGAGGACCTTCGGCTTGGCGCCGCGCCTGG
>JAVRPF010000648.1:0-3653 GCA_032162385.1 Mycobacterium sp. | reverse complement strand
ACTACCGCAACGGAAGGCACCGCTCCGTGAAGGCGGCAGGCGGCGCCTGCTTGCTCGGCTGCTGCCTCCCTTCGCGAAAGCGGAGCCAGGTGTTCGTCAGATGCGGCGCAACTCAGCCCGCCACTCTCTTCGCGGGTCTCCTTTACACCCCGGTATGACTGAAGCTCGCCCAGATGCCGGGAGCGGCGAAGTCGCGTTCCTGTGGCGGGCGTGCCATCAGGCGGCGACGAGCCCACCGGTCGTGGACCGGATGCAGGTCGGCGATCTTCTCGGCGTTGGTGGTGTCTCGTAGCCACTGCTGCGCACGTTGTAGTGCCTGGCCGGGAGGTTGTTGGTCGGCGTGCCAGTGCTGATAGAAGCGAGACATCAGCAGGACAGTGGCCATTCCGGAGACCTCCCAGTGGGAGGCGATCACGCCGCGGACGCCAGCCTGAAGGAGCGCGGTTGGCAGGCTGATCACCTCGTCGGGCAGGTGGTGTCCGGGGATTTGTGTGTGGCAGGCCGACAGCACCGCGAGCCGCGCGTCGAGGTGGATTTCGAGGATGTCGTGCAGGGTGAGTGGTTCGCCGCCGGCAAGCATGACGGCACTTTCCAGCGGGGCATCGGGTCGGGCGTACCCGTGACAGGCGAAGTGGTGGACGTCGACGGTGCGCATGGCGGCCAGCACCGCTTCCTTCGTCGCTTCGGGTCCGGTCAACTGGACGGCCTCGCGGATACGTGCGGCCACCGCGGTGAACTCGTGCCTGGCGGATGGCAGAGAACCGTCCGGGTTACTAACGGCGAGAAGGCGGCTGGCCGTCCCTGGCTCTCGGCCGAGGAGCCGTGCGTTCGGTTGGTACGAGACTGCGCAGTGGTCGATGAGGTATCGGCGGCCGGCGCGGCGCGTGCGATCCGGCGTCCACGCGGCATGCAGGGGTAGGAGACCCAGCGCGCCCACGGCGATCAGCGCGACGGAGGTGGCGCCCAGTGGTAGTGCGGCCAGCACGGGCTCGGCCATCGCGGTCCACAGCCAGCGGCCGAGGCGGTCGGTGGCACCTTGCCGCAGAGTAGACGGCAGGTTGACGAGTCTGGTGTAGGACCGGACGGTTGGCTCGTCGAGCCTGGGGAGGAAGACGGCGGTTGCGTCCCGATCAGAGGTCCGCACGAGCGCGAGTCCCTCGTTAGCGACGCTGACGAGGTAGACGACGGCGTCGAAGCCGGGGAATGTCAATGCCGCACCAGGATCGGGCGGCCTCAGTTCAAGTGCCTCGGACAGCATCAGTGCCCGCGCCCGTTCCGCGGCCTGGGCCGCCTGCAAGGGCTGGCCGGCTCGCGCGATGGCGTACGCGGCGGCGCCGGCGAGTGTTCTGGTCGCCGAGAGCATGAGCTCCTTGTGCGGCCGGATATGTTGCGAACCGTAGAGCCGGTTCATGCCGCTCAGCGCCAGCCCGTAGGCTTCCGCGGCTTCCGGCCAGTCGGTGCGCTCGTCGCACCAGCGGGCCCAGTTCAGCGCCGACTGCATCGCCCAGAGCGGATCGGATCGCAGGCCGAGTGCGGATGCACGTCGGTAGGTTCCGCTTGCCAGCATGCGGTCTGCCGAGTCGCCGGTGACGTCTGCGCGCTCGCGGATCACGAGGGCCAGGTTGTTCAACCGCATCGGGAGGTCCGGCGACTCCGCCGGGGTGGCGGCGACCGCACGTTCTTGAATGACGATCGCCTCGGCGAGGTCCGGGCGTTCGTCGTACGCCTGGTACCTGGCCCACAGCGTGGTGCCAAGGTTGGCCAGACATCGGGGTAGTTCCGGTGCGTCGGGCGCAAGTCTGGCGACGGCCGACCGGTGAGCGTCCAGACTGTTCGCCAGGTCGTCGCCGTCACCGTTGCGCGTCGCCCGATTGCACAGTGCGTTGCCGAGGTTGTCGAGGTAGATCGGGTCGTCGCCGCGGAGCGCCACGGCCTGCTCAAAGGCGGTGATCGCCCGATCGAGCTCGTCGGCATCATGCGTGTGCCAGTAGCGGGTCCGCAGCCCGTTGCCAACGTTGTTAAGGTACGCGGCCCGGTCCGGGGATCGTTCCGGCGTCGCATCGACCGCCTCGGTGAAGACCCGGATCGCCTCATCGAGGTCGGCCAGTGAACCGGTCTGCTGGTAACGATCGAGGAGTGCGTTGCCGAGGTCCTGGCTGCGTCCGGGCCACGTGGGCGCGGCGGGGTCGGTTGCGGCCACTGCGTTCAGGTGCACCTCGATCGCGCGGTCGAGGACTTCAGGCGCACCGGTGATGTCGTACCGCAGGCGTAGAGCGTTCCCCAGGGTTTTCCAGTGGGAGCCGTCCGGCACGAATGTGACCGCCCGCTCGGCGGCGTCGATTGCGGTGTCGAGATCCTCGGCCCGACCGTCGGCCTTGTACCGGTCGATCAGCACGCCACTGAGGTTGTGCAGATATGTAGGCGACGGCGACAGCTCAGTGGCTTCGGTGTACAGCTTGATGGCTCGCTCCAGGTCTGCGCGGTCGCCGAAGTCGTCGTACCGGGTCGACAACGCGTTGCCGAGCGCGTTGAGGGCAGTAGTTCGGCCCGGTTGCCCAGGCCGCACGGCGTCGACGACCGCGGTGGCGACCTCGACCGCTTGGTTCAGGTCCTCGACGGTTCCGTCCATGCCGTACCGGTCGAGCAGGTTCGCGCTGAGATTGATCCCTCGACGGGCATTACCACCGGCGGCGACAGCCTGGCGGCACAACTCGATCGCTTCGTCGAGATCAGCCCGGTCACCGCGCTCCCTGAACCTGGCCGACAAGCACCCGCTAAGTTCCATGAGCTGCCGAGGCCGGTCGATCGCTCGGAGGGGTGAGGCGGCCACAGCGGCCCGGGCGGCAGTGACGGCCTCGTCGAGGAGTCCACGGTCCTGGGTCAGCTCCGCCATGCACCGAAGTGCGCCAGCCAGATTGCTCGCCCGCATCGGCAGCTGCGGCGACTGCGGATCAGTGCGCTCGACGGCGTCGCGGAACAGCTCGAGTGCGCGGGTCAGGTCGGCGCGGTCATGCGTCCTCAGGTACCGCTCCCACAACGCACCCGCCAGGTTGTTGAGGTACAACAGCTCGTCCGGATCGCCGGCAACGGCGTGCTCGTGCAGGTCGACCGCGCTGTTGAGATTCGCAGGCTCGCCGTCCAAGTCGTACCGGTCACGCAGCGTCAAAGCTAGTGCGTCGAGATACATGGCATGGCTGGGCGTGCCCGCCTCGGCGAGGGCGATCGCCTCCTCGCACGCCTCCGCTGCCCAAGTGAGGTCGTCCCTGTCACCAGTCGCCTGATGGGACATCCGTAAGGCGTACACCAGATTGTTGAGGAACGCCGTCCGGTCGGTCCGGTCCACCGTCTGCGCGACCGCCCGTTCCCACACCGCGCGAGCGCGTGCCAGGAACTGCGGATCCCCTTCCTGCTCGTACCGATCGATCAGGCCAGACCCCTCGGCGTAGAAGTCGTCTGCGGTGGTCATGGCGGCGGAGTGACGAAGGTCGGGATAGCCGCCCGGCTACCGGCAGTCAGATAGGCGGTGATGCGCCGCCCAGCAGCGTATTCGTCCTTCGGGTTGGTCGGTTGCGGCCACCGGAGCGCCTGGTAAAGCAGGGCCCGGTGGACGTCGTAGCACGACTCCACCAATTGCCCGTAGGTCCGCGCGGCGC
>JAVRPF010000647.1:0-7843 GCA_032162385.1 Mycobacterium sp. | reverse complement strand
CGATCCGCACCGCCGCGAGCCGCTCTCCGGTGGCGGTCTGGCGGACGATCACCGACCGCTGCCGGTGCAGATCGATCCCGACGAACTGTTTTCCGTCATACTCATTCATCAGGGGCCTCCCTTGTCGTAGTAAAAGCGAGCACCCCCAGCATCCGCCGGGAACACTCGAGGAGCGGAGGCCCCGCCCCTTCATCGCATCAAGCGGCGGGGATGGTCGGGCTGGTTTGGCAGCGCGTCCCACGAATACCTCGCTGAGGCAGCGGCGAAGGCCCGATCCTGCCCATTGCGGCTCATCTCGGCAGCGGCCTCCGAGGCTAGTCCCGGCGACTGAAGCTCAGAGTTTCGCCGCGTACGCCACCCATCCAGAGGTCCTGGCATGCCGCGGTCATCTCGTCCAGTCCCTCGACGACGGCGCCGAAGACGTTGCCCGGCACCCAACCCTGGTCACCGTTGATCAGCAGGTTGTTCCGTCCGTAGAACAGTGCGAGGTCGACGATGGCACCGGCCGTCCCGGTACCGGCGCTGTTCTCATACCCGTATGCCGGGTTGCCGAGGTCGTCGGAGTCGAACGAGAACCAGCACAGGTCGCCAGGGATCGGGGTCACCGTGGTGTTCTCCTTGCCCGGGTCGGCTGGCGCGAAAACCGGTAGCAGAGTATAGATCTCGTTGCGGGCATACTTGCCGTGGAACACCTGGGCCGACAATGGCAGCGCGTCCCAGACGGCCGCGCAGGTCCGGGGTGCCGCGTCGTCGAGCAGCCGGGCAACGCAGCTCACCCCGCGCTTGTCCAACGACACCGTGATGAACTTGCTCATCGAACCTCCTCGGTCAGAAGTGCCGGACTTCTCAGATGCCAGTCGGTGGCGGACTGGTACGCCTGCCCGACCCGCAGGACCAGCGCGTCGGCGTGCCGCGGGCCGACCACCTGCAGGCCCACCGGCAGTCCGGCTGAGGTGAATCCGCACGGCACACTCAGCGCCGGCTGCTGGGTCAGGTTGAACGGATAGGTGTACGGCGTCCAGCTCGTCCAGTCCTGGGAGGCCCAACCGTCCGGCGCGTCCTGCCCAGCGGGGAACGCGGGCAGCGGAAGTGTCGGCGTGAGGAGCACGTCGTAGGTCCGGTGGAACCTGCCCATCAGCACACCGAGTTCCATCCGCACGGCAGTCGCGTCGAGGTAGTCCGCCGCGGAGTATGCCGCCCCGACCGCCGCGGTCCGCCGTAGTCCCGGATCGACGCGGTCGTCGACGGCGTCGCCGTAGCCCCGCAACACATGCGCCTCACCGGAGAACCAGAGGACCTGAAACGCCTCGACCGGATCCGCGAATCCTGGATCAACCTCGTCGACTTCGGCTCCGGCACTGGCGAGTACATCTACCGCGGCCCGTACCGCAGCGTCGACCTCGGGGTCGTTGCGCACGAACCCGAAGTCGGGCGAGAACGCGATCCGCAGCCCTGCGACCCCGTCGTCCAGCCCGTCCAGGAAGGACGTCGTCGGCGTCGGCATCGCGGTGCAGTCGCGGGCGTCGAAGCCGCTGATCACGTCCAGCAGCGCCGCGCAGTCCCGCACTGATCTCGTCATCGGTCCGACGTGTGACAAGCTGCCGAACGGACTGGCCGGGTAGTGCGCAACCAGCCCGTAGGTCGGCTTCAGCGCGACCGTTCCGGTGAACCCCGCGGGGATCCGGACCGAGCCGCCGCCGTCCGTACCGACGGACCACGTCCCCATGCCGACGGCGACGGCGGCTGCGCTGCCGCCGCTCGACCCGCCCGACGTCTTCCCGGGATCCCAGGGGTTGCGGGTCACGCCGTGCCGGAACGAGTCGGTCACGCCCTTCCACGAGTACTCCGGGGTGGTGGTCTTGCCGAGGATGACCGCACCCGTCTCCCGCAGTCGCGCGACACTCGGTGCGTCCTCCTCCCATGAACCCGCCTCGTCGATCAGCGTGCTGCCGCGCAGGGTCGGCCAACCACGCGTCCACAGCGCATCCTTGATCGACGTCGGCACGCCGTCGCCGGGGCCCAGCGGCTTGCCCGCGTGCCACCGACTCTCCGACTCCTTCGCGGCGGCGAGTGCGCGCTCGGCGTCCACCAGAACGAAGGCGTTCACGTGCTTGTCGTACCGGTCGATCGCCTCCAGCGCGGCCCGGGTGGCCTCGACCGGCGAGAGCGCCTTGCGCCGGTATGCCTCGACGAGGTCCATCGCTGACGGGATCATCGACCCGGCCCCCCGGCTCCTGGGATGTAGCCGAGCTTCTTGTCCACCACGTTGAGCAACGGTTCGCCGGCCAGCCAACGCCGGACGTTCGCCGCGTACTGCGCGGCCAGGGTGTCACGCCAGCCGACGACGTCACCGGACATGTGCGCGGTGATCGTCACGTTCGGCGCGTCCCACAGCGGGTGCTCGGCGGGCAGCGGCTCGACGGTGAACACGTCGAGCGTGGCACCGCCGATCCGGCCTTCGGTCAGCGCTTCGAGAAGGGCGGACTCGTCGACGAGCGGGCCGCGGCCGACGTTGACCAGGTGCGCGTCCGGCTTCATCGCGTCCAACACTGCCGCGTCGACGAGGCCGCGGGTCGCTTCGGTCAGCGGTGCGGCCAGGATGAGGTGGTCGCACCAGCCCACCTCCGCCGAAAGGTCGCCGCTGGCAACGACTTCGCCGAAGTCGGGGTCGTCGGCGCGCGCCCTGCGTCCCGCACCCCGGACCTCCATTCCGGCCGCGCGCAGCAGTCGTGCGATCTCCCGGCCGATCCCACCGGTGCCGACCACGAGGGCCCTGGCGCCGGTGATTTGGCGGGTCTCGCGGTGCTGCCACTGGTGCCGCCGCTGGAGGTCGACGCTGTGGCGGCTGTCCTTGGCGTGCGCGATCACCGCGCCGAGCACGTACTCCGCGATCGGCCGGTCGAAGACCCCGTGCGCGTTCGTCACCACGACGTCGGAGTCCCGCAGCTCGTCGAAGAGCAGGGTGTCGACACCGGCCGCGGTGACGTGGATCCATTCGACGGTGCCGGCCTCGGGCCAGGCATCCCGGACCGCCGTGGAGAAGAAGTCCCAGAGCAACAATCCGCGAGCTCCGCGAACGGCCTCCGCCAGCCCGTCGGCGGTGCAGTACCGGAAGTCCACATCCAGTCCCTCGAGCCCCGGCGGCCGCTCATCCGTCCGTGCACAGAGCACCGCAACGACCGGGCGCTCATCGCTTACCGTGCGACCTGCGGCCGCAGCTGACTCGCGGGGCGTCGGCACGCGTTCGAGGCTAGGAACGCAACTGTCCGATTGTCAACAATCGGTTGCGATTGGCTCGATGGGCCACCAAACTGAGGGCCATGGACCAGTCCCCACCGCTGGAGCAGACCGGGATCGGTGTCGTCGTGCCGTACGACTTCGCCCTCGACCGGGAACTGTGGCGCTGGGTGTCGGCCGACATCACCCTGCACGTGACCCGGATGCCCTACGTCCCGCTGGCCGCGACCATGGAAATGGCCATCCACATCTCCGACCCGGTGCTGCTCGCCCGCGGCGCAACCGAAATCCTTGCCGTCTCCCCGGCGGTCACCGCCTACGCGTGCACGTCGGGCAGTTTCGTCGGAGGCCTCGCGGGGGAAGCCGCGTTGGTGACCGCGATGACGGAGGCCGGCGCGCTGGCCGCCATCACGACCAGCGGAGCCCTGCTCACCGCGCTGCGGCACCTCAACATCACCAGGATCGCCACGGTCACGCCATACACAGCGGACCTCACCGCGGGGCTGAGCAGCTACCTCCGCGAGGCCGGTGTCGACGTGGCCGCGACCGCCGGGCTGGGGCTGACCTCCCGGATCTGGACCGTGCCCTACGACGTCACCGCCCAACTCGTCCGCGACACCGACCGCCCCGACGCCGAAGCCGTGTTCATCAGTTGCACCAACCTGCCGACGTACGACGTGATCGCCCCGCTGGAGGCGGAACTCGGCAAGCCGGTGCTCACCGCCAACCAGGTGACCATGTGGTCGGCGTCGACCATCGCCGGCCATAAGGCCGTCGGCCCCGGCCAGCAGCTCCTGGCGCGATGACGGTCGACACCGCCGAGTACACGGAGCGGCTGGGTCGGGTTCGCGAGCGCATGCGACAGCGCGACCTGGCCGCGCTGGTGGTGTGCGACCCCGCGAACCTCTTCTACCTGACCGGGTACAACGCCTGGTCCTTCTACACTCCGCAATGCCTCCTCGTCCCTGCCGAAGGCCAACTCCACCTGTTCTCCCGGGCACAGGACGCGGCCGGCGCGAGCTACACGTGCAACCTGCCTGCGGGGCAGATCCACGGCTATCCCGAGGAGCTGGTGCACCGGCCGGACGTGCACCCCTTCGACTGGATCGCCGCCGCCGCCCGCGAGCTGGTGTCCGCCGGTGAGCGGGTCGGCGTCGAGGCCGACGCGCACTTCTTCTCACCGCGCGGCTATCTCGCCCTCGACGAGGGTCTGCCGACGAACCGGCTGGTTGACTCGGCCGAGCTGGTGAACTGGGTCCGGTTGGTCAAGTCCCCCTACGAGATTGGCCAGATGCGTATCGCCGGCACATTCGCCGAGCGCGCCATGCGCATGGCCTGCGACGGGCTCCGGCCGGGTCGCAGGCAATGCGACCTGGTCGCCGAGATCGTCGCCGCACTGGTGACTGGCACCCCAGAACACGGCGGCGACTACCCCGCCCTATGGCCGCTGCTGCCGACCGGTGAAGCGGCAGGAACCCCACATCTCACCTGGACCGACCGGCCGTTCCGCGACGGCGAAGCCACCACCATCGAGCTGGCAGGCACGTTCGGCCGCTACCACGCGCCGCTGGCCAGGACCGTGATGCTCGGCGACCCCCCACGCCGGCTCGCCGACACCGCGAAGATCATCGCCGAAGCCATGCACGCGACGCTGGAATCGATCCGCCCCGGCGTCACCGGCAACGCAGTGCATCAGGCGTTCGACGACGTGATCCGGCCCCGCGGGTTGGCCAAGGATTCACGGATCGGGTACTCGATCGGCATCGGTTACCCGCCCGACTGGGGCGAGCGGACCGTGAGCCTGCGGCGGGGGGAAACCACCGAGTTGGCGGCGGGCATGGCCTTCCACATCATCCTCGGGATGTGGATGGACGGCTGGGGCTACGAACTGTCCGAGCCAATCGTGGTCGCCCCCAACGGGGTTGAACGCCTGACCGATCTGCCTCGTGAACTCACGATTTGGAGGTAGCAGGTGAGATCCGTAACCCTTCCATACGCTGCGCGAGCCGCCGGGCTGGTCGGGTCGGTCATCGACTCGAGCACGTCGCTGCTGCACAAGCAGACCCACGACATCGTCCGGTTCGCGATGGGAAGTCCGGCGGCCGAGGCGGTGCCGTCGGAGATCCTGGCTCGGATCGCGGCCATCGAGCTCAGCGCGCCCGACGCCTACGACTACGCCGCCACCGAAGGCGACCCGCCGTTGCACGCGGCCCTGCTAAAGATGCTGCGCGGCACCAGCGACGAGACCACCGAGGACCGGCTGACCATCACCGCCGGCGGCATGCAGGGCCTCGACCTGTTCTTCAAGATCTTCGTCGACCCCGGCGACCTCGTCGTGGTCGAGTCTCCGACCTACACCAACGGCAGCGCCACCGCACTCTCGTACGGCGCCACCCTGCTGGAGGTCCCGGTCGACGACGACGGCATGGACGTCGACGCACTGGAGGAATTGGTCGCGGCGGCGGGCCGGACGCCCAAGGCCATCTACACGATCCCGACCTTCCAGAACCCGTCCGGCGTGACGCTCTCACTGGAACGCAGACACCGGCTGCTCGCCCTTGCCCGCGCCTGGGGATCGATGGTGATCGACGACGACCCGTACGGGCTGCTGCGATTCGCGGGCGAACCGCTGCCGACGCTGCGCGAGCTCGGCGCCGGTGACCCACTGGTATTCGCCGTGCGAACGTTCTCGAAGATCGTCGCCCCCGGCCTCCGCGTCGGGTGGGTGGACACCGCGCCCGAGCTACAGCCGCTGCTGATCAACGCCAAACAGGCGATGGACACGTGCACCAACCTCCCGGCCCAGCGCCTGCTGACGGGGTTCCTCACCGGCGGACACCTGGAGAACCACCTGATCACCCAGCGGGCGGAATACAAGCGGCGCAAGGAGGCGATGCACGCGGCCCTGCGCGAGCACTTCGGTGACATCGCCCGATGGACCGATCCCGAGGGCGGGTTCTTCCTCTGGGTGACGCTCGACAACGGCGTCGACGCGACGGAACTGTTCGACCGGGCACTGGCCGAGGGTGTCGCGTTCATCCCCGGCGCGGCCTTCTCCCCCTCCGGACGGTTCGCCGACGCCCTGCGTCTCTGCTTCGCCTCCACCCCGCCGGACCGGATCCACGAAGGAGTCGCGCGTCTCCGACGGGCGGTCAACCTGCTGGCGAAGGGCTGACTGGATGGGTGTGTCAGCCGCAGAGCGGGCCGTGCTGGACAGGATCGACGAAGCATCGCTGGTCGACCTGACCACGGCGCTGGTGCGGGCGACCGGGCAGAATCCGCCGGGCGGTGAGGCGGCGACGGTGAACGTGCTGCACCTGGCGGCCGTCGAGCTGGGGTTGGACGTGGTCGAGACCGCGGTCGAGCCGGACCGCAACAACCTGCGCATCACGCTGCAGGGCGGGGCAGGGCGCGGCGTTCTCCTGCTCGGGCACACCGACGTCGTTCCGGTCGGCGAGGGCTGGACCACGGACCCGTTCGGCGGTGCAGTGCACAACGGCCGCATCCACGGCCGCGGCGCCTCCGACATGAAGGGCGGCCTCGCCGCGTCCCTCGCCGCCTTGGCTGCACTGCGCGGCGTGGGGCTGACCGGTCCGGTCGAACTGGCCGCCCTGGTGGACGAGGAGGAGACCGGCAAGGGAATCCGCGCCTATGTCGAGGCCTGTACGGATTGCGCGCAGCCGCCCTTCCTGGGCTGCCTCACCGCGGAGCCAACCGACCTGCAGACCATCATCGGCGCGCGTGGCGCGTCCTACGCACGCATCGAGGTGCACGGAACGGCCTGTCACGCAGGCAATCCCGCTGACGGCGCGAACGCGATCTACGGCGCGGCCGCGGTGGTCGCCGAGATCGAGCGCATGCACGCCGAGCTCGCGCAACGGCCCCACCCGCTGCTGGGGCCGGCCACCTGGAGCGTCGGGCAGATCTACGGCGGTGCCGGCGGCTCGATCGTTCCTGCGGAATGTGTGGTGGTCGCCGACCGCAGGCTGCTGCCGGGCGAGTCCCCCGAGTCCGTGCTCGACGGTCTTCGCCAGCGTGTGCAGGGTCTGCGGCTGGCCGACCGGGGTCTGACGATCGACGTGGCGATGCCGATGGAGATGCCCGCCTTCCAGACTCCCGCCGACTCCGAGCTGGCCCTGGCCGCCGACGCCGCGCTCGCCGACGTGGGCGGACCCCGCCTGCCGTTGGGCGGATGGACGGCGGCCTGTGACGGCGGATTCGTGGCCCGCGATCTCGGGGTCCCGGTGGTCGTGCTGGGCCCGGGCTCGGCCACCGGCCAGGCCCACCGCGCCGATGAATCGGTCGCGATCGAGGAGCTGATCGTTGCGGCCCGTGCCTACGCCCTGACGGCTCTTCGCTTGCTGGGCTGAGTCATTCCCCCTGACGCAGCGCGTCGGCCAGCAGCTGGGCGAGGTGCACCGGCTGCCGAGACGTGCCGTGGGTGATCTGCGTGCGGCAGCTGAAGCCGTCGGCGACGATCGCCGTGGTGGGTGCGGCGTCACGCACGGCAGGCAAAAGGACACGTTCCCCGGCCGCCTTCGACACCTCGTAGTGGCCACGTTCGAACCCGAAATTGCCTGCAAGTCCGCAACATCCGGAGTCGGGC
>JAVRPF010000646.1:0-2711 GCA_032162385.1 Mycobacterium sp. | reverse complement strand
CGAGAAGCGGATCATCGAGTACATCGCCGACAAGGTCGCCCCGGACTATGACGTCAAGGTGGCGGCGGTGGGGCTCGGCGACAGCACGCAGATCAACAGCGCGATCAGTGACGGGCGCTACGCCGGGACCATCTTCCAGCACCGGCACTGGTTGCAGCAGGTGCTCGACGCCAACCCCGGCTTCAAGGAGCAGGCGGCCACCGGCCCGTTCTTCCACTGGGTCTTCGGCATCTGGTCCGACAAGTACCGCACGCCGCAGGAAATCCCAGACGGCGCCAGCGTGTCCCTGCTCGCCGATCCGGCCAACAACGCCCAGGGGATCTGGTACCTGGCTCAGGCCGGACTGATCACCCTGAAACCCGACGCCGACGTCACGGCCCTCACCCCGAGCGACATCGCGTCCAACCCGAAGAACCTCAAGTTCACCCTGCTCGACTTCGGGGCCCAGCCGCGGGCGTTGCCCGACCTCGACGCGATCGTCGGTTACGCCGAATCCTTCCTGGCGGCAGGCGTTTCAGAGGACAAGCTGATCTACGCGCCGAAGTCGCCGGATGAGTTCGCCTCCGTGCTGACCGTCGGGAGCAACTACGTCGAAACCCCCAACGTGCAGAACCTGATCAAGGCGTTCAACGATCCTCGGGTGCAGACCTTCATCGCCCAGGATCCCGACGTGCGCAAGCTCGCCCTGCCCGGGCGGCCGACGTGACGGTGGCCGGTCGCGAACTCCACCTGGGGGTGAACGTCCTGTCCGACGGGATGCACCCGGCGGCGTGGCAGCACCCCAGCGCCGACCCGCACTGGTCCACCGACCCGGCGTACTGGATCGACGTCGCCCGTACCGCGGAGCGCGGCACCTTGGACGCGTTGTTCCTGGCGGACAGCCCGTCGCTGTTTCAGGAGCCGGGGCAGCCTCTGGTCGCGCCGCCGCTGGCACTGGACCCGATCGTGCTGTTGTCCACGTTGGCGTCGGTCACTACCCACCTCGGGCTGATCGGCACCGTGTCGACGTCGTTCGAAGAGCCGTACAACGTGGCCCGCCGGTTTGCGTCGCTCGACCACCTCAGCCGCGGGCGGGTCGCCTGGAACGTGGTGACCAGCAGAGACCCCTTCGCGTGGAACAACTTCGGCCGTGGTGATCGTCCGGCCGAGCAGCCCGCCCGGCGTGAACGGTACCGGCGCGCAGCCGAATTCATCGACGTCGTGCGGGCGCTGTGGGATTCGTGGGACGACGACGCGGTGCTGGCGGACAAGTCCACCGGCGCGTTCAGCAGGGTCGGCGCGATCGGCACGATCGACCACCGCGGTGAGTACTTCCGCGTCGACGGACCGCTGACCTTGCCGCGGTCACCGCAGGGCCATCCCGTTCTGTTCCAGGCCGGCGGCTCGCCTGGCGGTCTCGACCTGGCGGCACGCTACGCCGACGGCGTGTTCGCCGCTCAGGCCTCGCTGCCGGACGCGCTGCGCAACGCCGACGAACTGCGGTCCAGGACCGTTGCACACGGCAGGCCGCGCAACGCCATTCGGATCATGCCGGGCCTGTCGTTCGTGCTGGGCAGCACCGAGGAGGAGGCGCAGCGGCGCAACCGCGAACTCAACGACCTGGCCGGCGAGCGGCGGCTGGCGCACCTGGCCGGTCAACTCAGCGTCGACGTGTCGGAACTCGAATGGGAAAAGCCGCTGCCGAAATGGCTGCTCGACGGTGCCGAGGCCACCGGCGGCTCGCAGGGGGCCCGCGACATCGTGGTGAACCTTGCGCGCCGCGAGACCTTGACGGTCCGCCAGATCCTGGACAGGGTGATCACCTGGCACCGGTTGGTGGTGGGCTCGCCCGAACGGATCGCCGACGCGATCGAGGAGTGGTTCGTGGTGGGCGCGGTCGACGGCTTCAACCTGATGCCGGACGTGTTCCCGTCCGGGCTGGAGCTCTTCGTCGATCACGTGATCCCGATACTCCGTGAGCGGGGGCTGTTCCGGTGCGAGTACGGCCACACCACCCTGCGTGGGCATCTGGGTCTCGACCGGGTGCCGGACCGGCGCTCCCGGTTGGCCTCGCGGGCGGGATAGCGCGGACGGGTCGGCGCCCGCGCCCGTCGTGATCGCCGCCGTGGACGCGGGCAACACCTCCGAACTGCGCACGTTCGACGGCGACCACTTCGACCCAATCACGGTTGGCCATCCGGCCTCGGCCATGTGCGCGGGCGCGACCACGTCGCTGTTGACCTGATCGACGCCAACGAACACCAGGCCCTCCCCGGGGATGTTCGGGAGGGCCTGGTGGGTTCGGGGGGCTAGCGGTTCTGCAGGTTGGCGATGTGCTGGGGGCCGTGGTGGCCGTGCCAGCCAGGCGTGGCGGTCGGTGCCGGCTTGGCGTAGGTGTCGGGGCTGTAGGAGTAGCCGGGGCCGGTCGGGGTTTGCTCGCCGGTGGTGGTGGCGTTGGCCATGGCGGCCAGGCCGAGGGCGGCGGCGCCGATCATTGCGGGGACTGCGACGAAGCGGGCGAAGTTGCGGGCGATGGTGGTCATTTCTTCAATCCTTCGGTGTGGGTCGTCTTTTGGTTGTTCCGCCGGGGTTGTTCCGGCGATGAGATAACTATGTCTCGGCGCGGGCGCCGTGTATGTCGGGCAATCGGTGGAGACATCGGATGAAAGACGTGTCCCCCGATCGGGGGACTCGACACGCCCCGGCTCGAGTTTCAGATCGAGGACTTTCCC
>JAVRPF010000645.1:0-7922 GCA_032162385.1 Mycobacterium sp. | reverse complement strand
GCCAGGATGCGGTGACTACCGCCGAGGCCTTCCGCGAGGGCGTGGGCTTCACCGGCGTCGTGCTGACCAAGCTGGACGGCGACGCCCGCGGTGGTGCCGCGCTGTCGGTGCGCGAGGTCACCGGCGTGCCGATCCTGTTCGCGTCCACCGGCGAGAAGCTCGAGGACTTCGATGTCTTCCACCCCGACCGGATGGCAAGCCGCATCCTCGGCATGGGCGACGTGCTCAGCCTGATCGAGCAGGCCGAGCAGGTCTTCGACGCCGACCAGGCCGAGGCCGCCGCCACCAAGATCGGCTCCGGTGAGCTGACTCTGGAGGATTTCCTCGAGCAGATGCTGGCGATCCGCAAGCTGGGGCCGATCGGCAACCTGCTCGGCATGCTGCCCGGCGCCGGTCAGATGAAGGACGCGCTGGCCGCCGTCGACGACAGCCAACTCGACCGTGTGCAGGCGATCATTCGCGGCATGACGCCCGCCGAGCGCGCCGAGCCGAAGATCATCAACGCGTCCCGCCGGTTGCGCATCGCAAA
Organism: Mycobacterium sp.; assembly: GCA_032162385.1. Taxonomy (GTDB): domain Bacteria; phylum Actinomycetota; class Actinomycetes; order Mycobacteriales; family Mycobacteriaceae; genus Mycobacterium. Next base: position 7,393 of record JAVRPF010000645.1, on the reverse strand, counting down.
CGGGTCCGGGGTGACGGTGTCGGAGGTCAATCAGCTGGTAGACCGCTTCTTCGAGGCGAGAAAGATGATGTCGTCGATGGCCGGACAGATGGGAATGCCGTTCGGCCGCAAGGGTGGAAGTCGCAACGCCAAGGGCAAGGGCAAGAAGGGCAAGAAGAGCGGGCGCGGTCCGACGCCACCGAAGGTGCGCAATCCGCTGGGCGCCGGAACGCCCGGCATGCCGGCAGGCTTCCCCGACCTCTCGAACATGCCGAAGGGTCTCGACGAGCTGCCGCCGGGGCTGGCCGACATCGATCTGTCCAAGCTGAAGTTCCCCGGCAAGAACTAGCTTGTCGGCGGCGATGAGCGCTTGCGCGAAGAGCAGATGACGTCGCACGTCCGTGGCCGCGGGTTGCCCGACGGCGAGGCCGTCGAGTTCTGGATCGTCCAAGGCATGCTCGCCGCGGAACGCGTGGCCGACGCGGAGACGGTCTTTGACGGCGGCTGGATCCTGCCCGGTCTGGTCGATGCGCATTGCCATGTCGGCCTCGACGCCAGCGGAGCGATCGAACTCGACGAAGCGATCACACAGGCGGAGACCGAGCGCGACGTCGGCGCTCTGCTGCTGCGCGACGCCGGCTCGCCGATCGACACCCGCAGTCTCGACGACCGCGACGACCTGCCCCGCATCATCCGGGCCGGCCGCCACCTCGCCCGGCCCAAGCGCTATAGCCCGGGCCTGCCGATCGACATCGAGGACGAGTCCCAACTGCCCGACGCCGTCGCCGAGCAGGCGCGCCGCGGCGACGGCTGGGTCAAGCTGGTCGGGGACTGGATCGACCGCAGTGTCGGAGATCTGGCGCCGCTGTGGTCGGACAAGGTCCTCAAGGACGCCATCTACGCCGCCCACGCCGAAGGGGCCCGGGTGACCGCCCACGTGTTTGGTGAGGACGCGCTGCCGGGCCTGATCACCGCCGGAATCGACTGCCTCGAGCACGGCACGGGGATTACCGACGACACCATCGCGCTGATGCTCGAATACGGCACGGCGCTGGTGCCCACGCTGATCAACACCGAGAACTTCCCCGGCATCGCCGACGCGGCGGCCAGGTATCCGACCTACGCCGCCCACATGCGCGACCTCTACGCGTCGTGCCGCGAACGGATGGCCGCGGCGTGGGAGTCCGGCATTGCGATCTATGCCGGGACCGACGCAGGCGGCATGATCGCCCACGGCCGGATCGCCGACGAGGTCGACGCGCTCAAGACGATCGGGATGAGCCCCACCGACGCACTCGGCGCGGCGTGCTGGGACGCCCGCAGGTGGTTGGACAGACCCGCCCTCGAGCACGGTGCGTCGGCCGACCTCGTCTGCTACACCGAGGATCCCCGCGGCGGCGCCGACGTCGTGAGCAACCCCGATCTGATAATCCTGCGCGGCACGGTCTACCGCTGATCGAACCCATCAGCCGGTCACGGCATGCCCTGCGCGATTACGGCGTCCAATGCGGCGACGGACGCTGGTCGCCCTGACACCTGCACCCCCGCACCGCGTGTCCACGCCCATAGCGCAAGATCTTCCACAGGTGCCCTAACGGTCGCCGTCGCGTCGCCCGTGGTCGCGCGCACTGCCATCGCGGCGCCGCCGTCCCCGCCGGGTCCCTGCGGGGCTGCGGTCCAACTCCCGACTTCAACGAGCCACCTCTCGCTGGTGTCGGTCGCGAGGAACTCCACCACGCACTGGGCCCGGTAGGTCGCCTCCTCGGGCTTCCAGCCCGACATCACGTCCACGGCGTGGTCGATGGCGCCCGCGGCCACGTCCTTGGCAATCGGGCTCACTGGCAGGCTCGCCGTCAACTCGGCATCGACCCGGTGCGGGGGCACCGGCCCGCCGTACGCTCTCGGGCATGCCGGACCATCGCGCCCACTTCGACTTCACCGTTCGCTTCGCCAACGGAGGAGATCTGACCGGCACCGGCTTCCGGCTCGACGTGCCGTCGCCGGACGTCGACGAGACGACCATCGGTCGGCTGCTCGTCGGGCATCTCGGACTTGCCCTGGTCGACGTCGTCGAGCTGCGCGCGCTGCGGATCGTCGAGGAACCGCACCGCGGAAGCCGGGAGGTGTCCGCGACTGGGGCCGCGGGGGCAGCCCGGGTCGTCGACCTCAGCCACCCGATCCGCGCCGGCCTGGTCACGTATCCGGGGCTTCCCGCGCCCGTCATCACACCGCACCTGACCCGCGAGGACTCCCGCTCGAGATATGCCCCCGGCACCGAGTTCGCGATGGACGTCATCACGATGATCGGCAACACCGGGACGTATCTGGATTCGCCCTTTCACCGCTACCCCGACGGGCGCGACCTGGCCGGACTCGACCTGTCGACGCTGGTCGGTCTGCCCGCCGAGGTGTTCCACCTGACCGACGCGTGGGATCGGACGCGGCGCGGCATCCGCGCGGAGACCCTGGCCGACCGTGACGTGCGCGGCACCGCCGTGCTGCTGCACACCGGATGGGACCAGCACTTCGGAACGGCCGAATACGGTTTCGGTGCACCGTTTTTGACCGCTGAGGGGGTCCAGTACCTCATCGATGCGGGCGCCGCGCTGGTGGGGATCGACTCGGTCAACATCGACGACACCCAATCCGGTGGCGAGCGCCCCGCCCACACGCTGCTGCTTGGGGCAGGCGTGCACGTCGTGGAGCACCTCACGAACCTGGCCGCCCTGCCGCCGCAGGGTGCCCGATTCACGGCGGCCCCGCCTGCCATCGAGGGATTCGGGACTTTCCCGGTGCGCGCGTTCGCCGAGGTGCCCGCCGCTATCGGCTGAAACCCCAGTCGAACAGTCCGGTGGCCTGCCCATAGAGGTCGCCACTGCCGTACATCTGGACCACGACCAGGCGTCTGCCGTTGCGTTGCGCCGCACCGACATAGGTCTCGCGGGCGAGGTTCGTGTATCCGGTCTTGCCGCCGAGATCGCCCGGGTAGCGCGCCAGCAGTTCGTTCTGGGCAGTCAGGGTCTTGCCGGGGAACGCGGCCGACGGCGTCTGCAGAATCCGCGCGATCAGCGGGTACCTGAGCGCCGCACGGAAGAGCACCGCGAGGTCGTGCGGCGAGGTGACGGTTTCCCAGCCGGGTCCGTCGAGGCCGGACGGCGACGCCGCCCTGGTGCTGCGCGCACCAAGTTGGGCGGCCTTGGCGTTCATCGCCGCAACCGCGACGCGTTGCCCGCCCAGCATGTCGGCGAGCATGTTGGCGGCGTCATTGCCGGACACCATCAGCAGTGCCGCGAGCAGCTGGGTGGTGGTGTAGGCCTGACCCGGCGTCAGCCCCACGCACGAACACTCGACCTTGGTATGACTCTGGTTGGCCCGCGCGAACGAATTCGGGTTGAGGTTGTCGAGCACCACCATCGCCAGCAGCACCTTGATCGTGCTTGCAGGAGCGTACGAGCCGTAGGGATCCTTGGCGGCGAGTACCGCCCCGCTGTCGAGGTCGGCCAGCAGCCAGGCCTGCGCAGGACCGTCGGGCGGCGCGACGATCGCGCCTGCGGGTTCGACGTCGGGTTGCGCCCATGCGACTGGTGCGGTCAACGCCGCGGTGACGACGAGCGCCATCGCCGCGAGAAGTCTTCGCACGGGTTGCGAGCGTATGGCGCTCAGGACTCGCCAAGTGCGCGATCAGGTCTCCGTCGGGTATCGGCCCTACAGCGCGCCGATGCTCACCGATCGGTCCTGCGCGAAACCCCAGTCCAGCAGGCTCGTCGCCTGATCCCAGTAGGTGGGGCCACCCTCCGTGACCAGGCCGTACATCATGGCCACCAAGAGCCGTCGGCCGTCGCGCTGCGCGGCGCCGACGAACGTCTTGCGCGCGACGTCGGTGAACCCGGTCTTGCCGCCGAGCATGCCCGGGTAGCGGGCCAGCATTTCGTCCTGGTTGATCAGCGTCACCGGTCCGGCGTCCCCGGGGAACGGCGCCGTCGGCGACGTCGTGATCCGGGCGAAGACCGGATTGGCCAGTGCCGCGCGGAAGATGACGGTCAGATCGTGCGGCGTGGTGTACCCGTCGATTCCGGGTCCGTTCAGCCCAGACGGTGACCCGGCGAGGGTGTCCGTGGCGCCGAGCGCGGCGGCCTTGGCGTTCATCTTCGCCACTGCCACGTCCCTGCCGCCCAGCATGTGCGCCAGGGTGTTGGCGGCGTCGTTGCCCGAGACCAGGAGCAGGCCGTCGAGGAGCTCTGTCGCGGTGTACGTGCGGCCGGCCTTGACCCCGGCGCAGTTGCACTCCACCTTGGTGTCGGCCTCGTCGGCGACCACCGTGGCGTCCAGCGGCACTTCGTCGAGGACGACCAGGGCCAGCAGCATCTTGATCGTGCTGGCGGGTGCGTGCCGGGCGTACTCGTCGCGGCCCGCGAGGATCTGACCAGTGTCCATGTCGGCGACGATCCACGCAGGCGCGGGACCTTCCGGAATCTGCGCCGTGCCGACGGGCTGGACGTCGACGTCGGCCGACGCGACCGGAGCGAACGAGCCGGGAAGGACTGCCGCGAGGCATACCGCGAGAGCGGCGACGAGCCTGACCATGTCCGCTGACCCTACCGACCCAACCTCGTGCCCGGGGGAGGTGGTCCGTGCCGCGTCAGTGTTTGAAGAAGGCGGGATTGGGGTTAACCACGCAGCGCGGGCGACGCCGTCGTGCGCCGTGGGCGTCAGTCGCTTCGTCGCCGTAACGTAGTGCGCAAGACCGTCAGGGGGTCGAACGCCATGTGTGGCATCGCCGGTGAGATCGCTCAAGGGCGCCCCGCCAACCTTGCAGCCATCGAGGCGATGACGAACAGCATGGTGTCCCGCGGCCCGGACAGCAGCGGTGTCTGGGCGCACGAAGGAGTGGCCCTTGGCCACCGGCGGCTGGCGATCATCGACCTGTCCAGCCACGGGCACCAGCCCATGCACGACCCGGAACTCGGGCTCACCGTCGCGTTCAACGGGTGCATCTACAACTACCCCGAGCTGCGCCGCCAATTGCTGGGCAAGGGATATCGCTTCTTCTCCCACAGCGACACCGAGGTGATCCTGAAGGGCTACCGCGAATGGGGCGAACGGGTGGTCGACCACCTCTACGGGATGTTCGCCTTCGCCGTGACCGAGCTCGACACCGGGCGGGTGGTGCTCGCCAGGGACCGGCTCGGCGTCAAGCCGCTGTACTGGTGCGACACCTCCGACGGGCACGGCGCGAGCAGCCTGCGGTTCGCCTCGTCGCTGCCGGCCCTGGTGGCAGCCGGTGGCGTGGACACCCAGATCGACCCGGTCGCCCTGCACCACTACCTCACCTTCCACTCCGTGGTGCCTGCGCCGCACACGATCCTGCGCGGCGTCCACAAGCTTGCGCCGGGGACGATCATGCGCATCGAGCCGGACGGCAAGCGGACCCAGGAAACCTATTGGGAGCCGGTGTTCGAGCGGTCGGCCGAGCGGGCCAACTGGTCGGAACCCGAGTGGGAGGAGGCCATCCTCGCCTCGCTGCGCACCGCGGTGGAGCGCCGCCTCGTCGCCGACGTGCCGGTGGGCTGCCTGCTGTCGGGTGGGCTGGACTCCAGCCTGATCGTGGGACTGCTCGCCGAGGCCGGCCAGCACGGCCTGGCGACCTTCTCGATCGGCTTCGAAGCCGCCGGGGGTGAGGAGGGCGACGAGTTCAAGTACTCCGACGTCATCGCGCGGCACTACGACACCGACCACCACCAGATCCGCATCGACACCGCCCGCATGCTGCCCTCGCTCTCGGGTGCCATCGGGGCGATGAGCGAGCCCATGATGAGCCACGACTGCGTGGCGTTCTACCTCCTTTCCGAAGAGGTGAGCAAGCACGTCAAGGTCGTGCAGTCGGGGCAGGGCGCCGACGAGATCTTCGCCGGCTACCACTGGTATCCCCCGATGGCACACGCCGCGGACGGCGATCCGCGCGCCGCGCTGGCCCGCTATCGGCAGGCGTTCTTCGACCGCGACCACGAATCGGTGAACCGACTGCTGCAACCGCGATGGCGGCTGGACGCGGACGTGTCCGAAGAATTCGTGCTCGACCACTTCTCGCACCAGGGCGCCGCCACCGCGACCGACCGGGCGCTGCGCCTGGACACCACCGTCATGCTGGTCGACGACCCGGTGAAGCGGGTCGACAACATGACCATGGCCTCGGGCCTTGAGGGCCGCGTGCCCTTCCTCGACCACGAGTTGGTCGAACTCGCGGCCACCTGTCCGCCGGAGTTGAAGACGGCGCAGGACGGCAAGGGCGTGTTGAAGGAGGCCGCCCGCCGCGTGATTCCGCACGAGGTCATCGACCGGCCCAAGGGGTACTTCCCGGTGCCGGCGCTCAAGCACCTGGCCGGGCCGTACCTCGACCTGGTCCGGGACGCACTGCACAGTGCTGGGGCGCGTGACCGCGGACTGTTCGCGCCCAAGGCCCTCGACGCGCTGCTCGCGGAGCCCAACGGCAACCTCACGCCGCTGCGCGGGAATCCGCTCTGGCAGCTCGGCCTGCTCGAGCTGTGGCTCGCCCGACACGTCGACGGAGCCACGGAGTCATGACCCGGGACGCCGGGCACGACGAGCGCGCCAGAGGAGTTGTCCAGGATCTCGGCTGGGGCCGACTGGTGTTCGGCCAGACCTTCGAGGACCCCAAGCAGTTCGGCACGGCGCTGCGCGCGGAGGCCAGCGGCCGCCGCGACATCGGGATGTACCTCGACGCGCCGCACGTCTTCGTCGCCCTGCATCCGCAGGAGTTCTTCATCGACCCGAGCTTCACCTACCGCCTGAACTTCGCGGAGCTCGGCGAGTACCAGCCGCCGCCGGTGCCGGGGGTGTCGGTGCGACCAGTGACCTCCATCGAGGACTGCGCGGGCATCAACCAGATCTACGTGCAGTGCCGCATGGTGCCCGCCGACGTCGGGCTGATGTGGACCAACAGTCAGTCCGAGCCGCACATGGTGTATCTGGTCGCCACGGACGACGAGACCGGTCAGCTCATCGGCACCGTCACGGGGATCGACCACGCCCAGCTCTTCGGTGACGAGGAGAACGGGTCCAGCCTGTGGTGTCTGGCGGTCGACCCGACGCTGCCCCGACCAGGGGTGGGCGGACTGCTGGTGCGGCGCCTCATCGAGGAGTTCATCCGGCGGGAACGCTCGCAGATGGACCTCTCGGTGCTACACGACAACGAGGGCGCCATTGCGCTCTACGAGCGGATGGGGTTCACCCGCGTCCCGGTGCTCGGCATCAAACGCAAGAACGCCATCAACGAGCGGCTCTTCGCACCCGTGATGGCCGAAGAAGAGCTCGCGCAGCTCAATCCGTATGCGCGCATCATCGCCGACGAGGCCATCATGCGCGGTATCGCCGTCCAGGTGCTCGACGCCAAGGG
>JAVRPF010000644.1:0-7273 GCA_032162385.1 Mycobacterium sp. | reverse complement strand
CGTACCAGGTCGATCCCGGCAACGTGGATCCGCACGCCGTTGGGCGGCACGATGCCTGCCGCCTCGCGGTGGAAGTGCTCGCAGGACGTCACCAGCCGGCGCGGGATGACGCCGTCGCGCAGGATCTCCTGCTCTCCGTAGACGTCGTCGAGGTACATCTCGAGCGCCTTGACCCTCTGGGTGATGCCGCGCTCGAGCCGCGACCACTCGGCGGCCGAGATCACCCTGGGCACCAGGTCCAGCGGGAACGGGCGCTCCTGACCCGACAGAGAGAACGTGATGCCCTGGTCGATGAAGGCGCGGCCGAGCGCGTCGGACCGCGCCGCGAGCTCGGAGGCGTCAGACGGGGCAAGCTCGGTGAAGATGCCCTTGTAGGGGCCGCGCACGTTGCCCTGGGCGTCGAACATCTCGTCGAAGGCCTTCGAATAACCGCCCATGCTGTTGTAGCCGTCGAAGATGCCCTGGTAACGCTTCGTCGAGGACGAGGAGCTGCGCGACGACCGCGCGCCGTTTGTGGGAAGGGTTCGAAGGCTCACCAGTGACATGCTGCCGCACTAGCGCCGTTTCGGCAGGCCAGTGGGGATCCCTTTGGGTTATTGGGGTACGCGCTGGTAACCTGAACCCTCGCTGCCCGTCACCGGGTGCCCCCATGAAGCCTTACGCCAACCCAAGCTGACATTTAGAAGGAATCTACGCGTGGCCAACATCAAGTCGCAGGTAAAGCGCATCCATACCAACGAGCGCGCCCGTCTGCGCAACCAGTCGGTGAAGTCCGAACTTCGCACGGCTGTCCGCGGCCTCCGTGAAGCCATCGACGCCGGCGAGAAGGAGAAGGCCACCGAGTTGCTGGTCTCCACCAATCGCAAGCTCGACCAGGCCGCCAGCAAGGGCGTCATTCACAAGAACCAGGCGGCGAACAAGAAGTCCGCGCTCACGCTGGCCCTCAACAAGCTCTGATCGGGCGCTGCGCCTCAGCCCTTGGCGGCCAGTTCCGCCACCCGGCGCACTGCCGTCTCGAGCGCATAGTCGGCATTCGCCGCCACACCCTTGACGTCGCCGTTGAGCGTCGCGACCAACCGCATCGCCTCGGCCACCGATTCGCGTGACCAGCGGCGGGACTGCTTCTGCGCCTTCTCGACGCGAAACCAGGGCATCCCCAGCTCGGCCGCAAGGGAGTTGGCGTTGCCCGACAGCGGCGCCACCCGGGCAATGATGTGCATGGCCTCGGCCAGGGCGTCGGCGATCACCACCGTGGGCGGTTCCTTCCGAAGCATCGCCCACCGCAACGCCTCCGCCGCACCCGCGACGTCGCCGCTCACCGCCATGTCGGCGATGTCGTAGCCCTTCACCTCGGCCTTCCCGATGTGATAGCGCCGGATCGCTGCAGCGTCGACGACGCCGCCAGTATCGGCCACCAGCTGCGAGCACGCTGCGGCCAACTCGCGCAGATCCGAACCGACCGCATCGACGAGCGCGGCGATCGTTGCGTCGTCGAGCTTGATCTTCAGCGACCGAAACTCTGCGCGGACGAAGTCCATGCGTTCGCGGGGCTTGGTGATCCGGAGACACTCGTGCACGTCGGCGCCCAGCCGTTTCAGTTGATCGGCCAGCGCCTTGGCGCGCCCGCCTCCGGAGTGCACGACGACGAGCATGGTGCCGGGCGGCAGATCCGCCGCGGCGTCGGCGATGAGTGCAACCGCGTCCTTGCCGGCTTCGGCCGCCGCCTCCAGCACCACCACCCGCTCGTCGGCGAACAGCGACGGGCTCAGCAACTCGGCCAACTCGTTGGTGCTGATCTCACCCGCACGCAGTCGGTCGACGGGGACGTCCACGGTGCCCGCCGCATCGCGCGCGGATCGCAGCACGTCGCCAACGGACCGTTCGACGAGCAGTTCTTCGTCACCCAGCACGAGGTGGAGTTGGCTCACGCTGGAGATCGTGTCACGTCGCGCCGACAGCACCGGTTCCCGGCCCGGCACCGGCGCCCGCCACGGCCCACGCGAACAGGCAGACCGCCGCCGATGCCACGCCGACGCGGCCCCACCGCCACCGCCACAGCACGACGGAACCGAGTCCCGCCGCCGCCACGCAGAACACCCCCGCGGGGCCGGACGGGACGGGTACGACGGCGCCCGGCACGGCCGACGCCCACCGCGCCACCCGCAGCAGCCACCACAATTCGGGCCCGGTGAAGCGGACCAGGAACTGCGCCGCCGCCGGCCAGAACGTCGACACCGCCGCCGCGCCGGTGCCGATCACCGTGATTGGAGCGATGACGACCACCACCGCGAGGTTTGCGGCGACGGATACCAGGCTGACGGTCCCCGACATCCCGGCGACGAGTGGTGCCGTGACGAGTTGGGCGGCGACGGCGACGCTGACCGCGTCGGCCAGGGGTTTGGACCAACCCCGGTCGACGAGCCGTCGCGACCACACCGGTGCGATCACCACTAGCGCCGCCGTGGCCGACGCCGACAGCGCGAAGCCGATGTCGACCGCCAGTTCGGGCGCGCCGATCATCAGGATCAGGACGGTGGCCGACAGCGCCGGAATCGCCTGCTTCCGTCGGTGCGCCACTATCGCCAGCAGGGTGATGGCGCCCATGACTGCCGCCCGAAGCACGCTGGCCGACGGCTGCACCACGACGACGAACGCCGCCAATGCCAACGCGGCCATGCCTACCGCCACGCGCGGGCCCACCAGGGCCGCCGCCAGCAGGACCGCGCCGCAGACGATGGTGACGTTGGCACCCGACACCGCGGTGAGGTGGGTCAGCCCGGCGGCCCGGAACTCGTCGACCGTCGGCCTGGTCAGGGTCGACGTATCGCCCAGTACCAATGCGGGCAACATCGCCGCCTGGTCGGCGGGCAGTACCGAGCGCGCCGCGTCGGCGAAGGCGGTGCGCACCCGCGCGGCGATCCGCTGGACGAGACTCGCCCGGCCGAGCGTCGGCTCCCCCGCCGCCGCCAGCACCGCGACCGTGAGGTCGCGCCGGGTGGGCACTCCGATGCGGGCGCGGAAGGCGGCGGGGCGGCCCGCGGTCAGCTCGCCGAATCCGATGCTCGACGCGAACACCACGACCCGGCCGCGGACTGGGTGCTCGTTCACCGCTCGCAGGTCGCCGCGGAACATCAGCCGGCCACCACCCACCATGCGGGGCGACTCGCCCGCGACGACCACCACGGAGACCGTCGCGCCGATGTGACCCGACATCGGATGCTGAGCCACGTCCTGCACACGCAGCGTCACCGCGATCGAAAAGGCGATCCCGACGACGGTCACCGCGAGGACACCCGGCCACACCGCCGCGTTCGACTGCCTGCCGCGCCACCATCGGGTCACCAGAAGCGTGCCGGCGACCGCCGCCGTCGTCGCCAATAGTGGTGCGGCGCCGGCCCACAGGATGCCCGCGGCCGTCACACCCCAAGCCGTCAGCGCAGCGGGAACCAGGCGCAGGTCCTGGCCGACCGCGCGAGCATCGGGCGTGCTCACACATGGACCAGGTCACGCAGCTTCTCCAGCCGCGCGGGACCGATGCCGTCGACCTCGCCGAGTTGCTCGACGCTGGTGAAGCGACCGTTCGCGTCACGCCACCCGACGATCGCCGACGCGGTGACCGGCCCGACGCCGGGCAACCCGTCGAGTTCTTCGGGCGTGGCGGTGTTGAGGTTCACCAGGCCCGGCGGACCCGGACGGGTGTCCCCGGCGGGTGCGGGCGACTGACCCGGCGGCGCCGTGATCGAACTGCCCATCGACGAAGGTGCGCCGGGTAGCGAGGCGATGCCGACGACGATCTGCTCACCGTCGGACACCCGGCGGGCCATGTTGAGCCCGATCAGGTCGGCACCGTCGAGCGTCCCTCCCGCCGCGGTCAGTGCGTCGGCGATGCGCGCGCCCGAGGTGAGCGTGACCAGTCCGGGCCGACGCACCAGTCCGACCACGCTGACGACGACCGGCGCGTCGGGCTCAGGGGCCGGACTGCCCGCCGTTGGGCTGGTCGACGAAACCATCTGTACCGGAGGTAGTTTCGCCGAGACCACCGGCGGCGGGTCGTCGCGCACCAGCGTGAACACCGTGACCAGCACCGCGATCGCACCGACGGCGGCCATTGCGACGACGCCGGCGCGGCCGGGATCCGCCCGGATCGCCGCCACCCAGCTCGGACCACCCGTCGTCGGCACGTCGGGCAGCCACCGCGAGAGCGACGTATCCGGTTCCTCGTCCTCGGACCGTTCGGCTTCGCCGTCGGCGGTGTCCGATCCCAGGCGACGTTGCGCCCGGTCGGCGGGCAGTTCGGTTCGCATGGCCGTGACGGTAGGCGCGGCGCCGGACGGGACCGGTCCTGCGGACCGCCGCCGATCCTGCGCTGTGGATGAAGGTCGATCTGTGGATGGCGCGTCAGATCTGGAGACCGCGAGCGTCGTCGGGAACCTTTGGTGCGGCCAGTTGCAGGCTTTCGCCGTTAGGAGCTGACGGCGCGTCGGCGGATGGTGTTGCCCGCTCCAGGAACCGGAGCAGTTCGACGGGGAAGGGAAGCACCAGGGTGGAGTTCTTCTCTGCCGCGACCTCGACGACGGTTTCCAGGAGCCGCAGTTGGAGCGCAGCAGGGTGTTCGGCCATGATCTCGGCCGCTTGGGCCAGCTTTTCGGACGCCTGCAGTTCGCCCTCGGCGGTGATGACCCTGGCCCGTCGCTCACGCTCAGCCTCGGCCTGGCGCGCAATCGACCGCTTCATCGAATCAGGCAGCACCACGTCCTTGATCTCGACGCGGTCGATCTGCACACCCCAGCCCAGCGCGGGGCTATCGATCATCACTTCCAGGCCCTGGTTGAGGTGCTCGCGGTTCGAGAGCAGGTCGTCCAGGTTGCTCTTGCCGATGATGGAACGCAGCGACGTCTGCGCGACCTGGCCGATGGCGGACATGTAGTCCTGGACGTCGACGGCCGCCCGCACCGGATCCGAGACGTTGAAGTAGATGACGGCGTCCACCCGAACGGTCACGTTGTCGCGAGTGATGCCGTCTTGCGCGGGCACCGGCAGCGTGATGATCTGCAGGTTCACCTTCTGGAGGCGATCGGCGAACGGGATCAGCATCGTGAGTCCCGGCCCACGGACACCGGATTGGACCCGTCCGAATCGGAAGACGACGCCTCGTTCGAACTGCTTGACCACGCGGATGTTCGCCAAACCAAGCCAAACCACGCCAAGCCCTGCGGCGCCAGCCACTGCGAGTGTGTAGAGGATGGTCATTGTGTACTCCTCGACGGACTAATCCGCGGCAGCCCTTGAGGCCCGCGGGCCTAATCCAATTGTGGCACCGGCGAGCCGTCCCAGCCATCGTCTCGCCAGCACACCCAGTCGATCTCCACCAGGGCGCCGACCGCCAGTCCCGTGACCCCAACGCAGGTGCGTGACGGCAGCCGCTCGGGAAACCACGTCGCGTAGGCGTCGTTGAAGGCCCGGTAGTCGTCCCAGTCGACGAGGTAGGCGCGCACGGAGACGACGTCGGCCAGGTCCCCGCCGCCGAGTTGGGTGACGCGAAGCAGGTTGCGCAGCACCTGATCGGTCTGGGTCGCGACGTCGGTGCCGACCACGGTCCCGCTCGGGTCGGTGGGCATCTGGCCGGTGACGTAGAGGGTCTGCCCCGCCGCGGTGGCGTGTGCGAACGGTGCCACCGCAGGCGGCACGCCGTCCTCGGGTGTGAAGGTGAACGCGCGGATGCCGGTCACGCCGCGACGCCGGGCCAGTGTGGGAAGCACCGCTTGCCGATGCGGGCATGCACGCCCTGGCGTTGGTCGACGACCTGGGTGACGGTGAAGTCCACGGCGACCGACATGAACGAGTAGGCGTCCATGCGGGTCAGGCCGAAACTGCGCTCGAGCAGGTCGAGCGTGCGGAGTGCCGCAGCCTTCATCGCCGCGTCCAGGGTGTCCCCGAAGCCGTGCACCAGCAGCTCGGTGGCGGTCTCCAGCACCGGCACGGTGAAGGGCAGGTCGCGTCGAATGGTCAAGCGCAGCAATCCGTTCAGCGAGGACTCCAGCGCGGTGCCGCTGATCTCGCCGTCGCCCTGCGAGACGTGCGGGTCGCCGACCGACAGCAGCGCGCCGGGCACCTGCACGGGGTAGTACATGCGGCCGCCGGCGCCGATGCGCCAGTTGTCGACGTTGCCGCCGTGGTCGCCGGGTGGCACCGAGGACACCCGTCGCGGTTCGGCGGGCGCGACGCCCATCGTGCCGAAGTGCGGGCGCAGCGGGACGACGACACCCGCCAACGCGGGCTCGCGCGCCGCGGCGTCCGGCACGACGATCGTGCCCGGCTGGTCGGCCAACGGCGTCGTGGTCCAGTCGTAGCCGAACAGCGCCCGGCCGAGCAGCGCGTCGGCGTCGAGTTCGTAGACCGTCACCCGCTCGGTGGGCAGTTCGTCGTACAGGTGGCCCCAGTGCCCCGCCAGGTTGGATCCGTATGGCAGCCGGGGGGTGGCCTCCAGAATGTCGACCTGCAGCACGTCGCCAGGTCGGGCACCGTCGACGGCGATCGGCCCGGTGAGCAGGTGCGGCCCAGGCCCGCGGTCCTCCACCCGGTCGAAGACCTCGGTGATGCCCGCGTCCATCAGCAGGTCGGGGGCGTCGCCGGCGTGGTGGGTCAGCGTCTCGATGGCGACCAGGTCTCCCGGCGCCACGACGAGTGCGGGCTTCAGTCGGGGGTCGAAGTAGCCCCAGTGCACCGTGGACGGAGTGGCGGGCAGGTCGTGTTGCATCCGGCGATCATGCCAGCGCGACGGTCCCCCGGCGCGTCGAGCGGACCCTCGCGTATACATATTCACGAAGGTGTCTACTGATCCGCCGCAACGAGGAGGCGCGCATGACGACGACCACCGACCGACCGTTGCGGGTGATCCAGTGGACCACCGGCAACATCGGCACGCGCTCGCTGCACGCCATCATCGGGCGCAACGACATGGAACTCGTCGGGGTGTACGCCCACGGTGCCGACAAGATCGGGGTGGACGCTGCCGAGCTCGCAGGCTGGCCGGAGCCCACCGGTGTCGCGGCCACCAACGACGTCGACGCGCTGATAGCGCTGAAGCCCGACGCGTGCTGTTACAACCCGCTGTGGCCGAACGTCGACGAACTGGTCCGCCTGCTTGAGGCCGGCGTCAACGTGTGCTCCAGCGCGGCGTGGATCACCGGCGGCAAGCAGACCCCCGAGGACCTGGATCGGATCCGGAAGGCTTGCCAGACGGGTAATTCCACGATCTTCGGCAGCGGTGCGC
>JAVRPF010000643.1:0-4535 GCA_032162385.1 Mycobacterium sp. | reverse complement strand
ATCTTCGAGGAGTTCAAGGGCACCGGCAACGCCGAGCTCAAGCTCGACCGCAAGATCTCCGAGCGGCGCGTCTTCCCCGCGGTCGACGTGAACCCGTCGGGCACCCGCAAGGACGAGTTGTTGCTCGGCCCGGACGAGTTCTCCGTCGTGCACAAGCTGCGTCGGGTGCTGTCGGGCCTGGATTCGCATCAGGCCATCGATCTGCTGATGGCACAGCTGCGTAAGACGAAGACCAACTACGAGTTCCTGGTGCAGGTGTCCAAGACCACGCCGGGCAACATGGACTCCGACTAGCCAATCAGTCCGCAAGCGGCTCCAACCGAAGCCCCGCACACCGCGCGTGTGCGGGGCTTCTGCTGGAGCCGCTTGCGGACTCGGCGCGAACTAGTCGACTAGGAGACGGCGGGGTCGGCGCGCAACCCGGGCATCACGTAGCGGCGGACATGCGTCAGCACCGCCTGGTGATCGGTCGGATCGAGCTGCTGTCCCGGCACCGTCGCCAGCGAGATGAGTGCTCGGGCAACCCATTCCGACGCCTCAGCGATCTGGACGTCGGGATGTATCTCACCCGAATCGCGTGCGGCGACCAGATAGCGCGACCAGAAGTCGGCGAGGTCGGGCACCAGGCCCTGCACGCCCGCGCCCGCGCAGGCCGCGAACTCGTCGGGCTCGTCGAGACGCAACTTCATCAGCAGCGCGCCCGGGTCGTCGTATGCCGTCCGGCCGTGGCGGACGCCCGCGGCGATCTGTTCATCCAGCCCGTCGACCCGTTCAAGCACGGCGTGCGCGTCCGACCAGTACGTGTCGTTGAGGCGCACGATGGCCGCACCCAGCAGCGACAGCTTGTCCGGGAAGTGCCGATAGAGCCAGCCTCTCGACACCCCCGCGACCTCCGCGACCTCGGACACGGTGGTCGAGCGAATGCCCTTGGCGCGCAGACACACCTCGGCCGCGTCGATCAGCCGATCGCGGACCGTCTTGGTGGCCGGCCGAGATGACGTGGTACCGGTCAACGGCGACTCCTGATCGATTTCGCAGCGAAGTGGATGGTTGCATTCTGCCAACGGCCAGACGCTACCGTGTGGCAGGCCGAAGATGGTAGACACTCTGCAATATCTGTTCACCCAACGGATCGAGGTGGCCAACGATGGCGGACACGCTGCAGCGCCTGCTTCGCGAACGGGTCGATCAGGACGGGGTTGCGGTCAAATACGGCGAGCGGTCGTGGACGTGGCGCGAACACCTGGGCGAGGCTGCGGCGCAGGCCGCCGCGCTGATCTCCGCCGCCGATCCCCAGCGGCCGCTGCACGTGAGCGTCCTTTTGGGCAATACCCCCGACGTGCTGACCGCCCTGGCTGCCGCGGGCCTTGGCGGGTACGTCTTGTGTGGCATCAACACCACCCGTCGTGGCGAGGGACTGGCCCGCGACATCAAGCGGGTGGACTGTCAGATCGTTCTCACCGACGCCGAACACCGGCATCTGCTCGACGACTTGGACCACGACGCAGACCTGCCCGGCGTCACCGTCATCGACGTGTCCACGGGCGACTGGGCGGACCTGGTCGCTGCCGCGCCCGCCTTGGTGCCGCATCGCGAGGTCACCGCCGACGACACGTTCATGATGATCTTCACGTCGGGCACCAGCGGTGATCCCAAGGCTGTCGAGGTGCCGCACGCCATGGTGTTGTTCTCCGGGAGCGCGCTGGTCGAGCGGTACGGACTGGGCGGCTCCGACGTGTGTTACCTGGCCATGCCGCTGTTTCACTCCAACGCCGTGTACGCGGGCTGGAGCGTGGCGCTCAGTGCCGGCGCCGCCATGGCTCCCGCGGCGTTCTCTGCGTCGAGGTTCCTGCCCGATGTCCGGCGCTACGGCGCGACGTACATGAACTACGTGGGCAAGCCACTGGCCTACATCCTGGCTACCGCAGAGCAGCCCGACGACGCGGACAACACGTTGCGCATCGCCTTCGGCAACGAGGCCGCCGACCGGGACATCGACGAGTTCGGCCGCCGATTCGGCTGCGCGGTGTGGGACGGTTTCGGCTCGACCGAAACCGCCGTGATCATCACCCGGCCCGAGGACTGCCCGACCGGCTCGATCGGCAAGGGCTTTCCCAACGTCGCCGTCTACGACCCCGAGACCATGCGCGAGTGCCAGGTCGCGCGCTTCGACGAGACGGGCGCCCTGGTCAACGCCAAGGCGGCGACGGGTGAGCTGGTCAATACCTCTGGCAGCGGACTCTTCCGTGGGTATTACAACGATCCCGGCGCCACCGACCAGCGACTCCGCCACGGCATGTACTGGTCGGGTGACCTGGCCTACCGCGACGCCGATGGCTGGATCCATCTCGCGGGACGCACCGCCGACTGGATGCGCGTCGACGGCGAGAACCTCACCGCAGCGCCGATCGAACGCATCCTGCTGCGGCTACCCGCGATCAGCCGGGTCGCGGTCTACCCCGTGCCGGACGAGTACGTCGGCGATCAGGTCATGGCCGCGATCGTGCTGCGCGACGACGCCGAGCTGAGCCCAGGGGCGTTCGCGGAGTTCCTTGCGGAGCAACGCGACCTGTCGCCCAAGGCCTGGCCGCGCCATGTCTGGATCGCCGTCGACCTGCCCAGCACGGCGACCAACAAGACCCTGAAGCGCGAGTTGGTCGCCATGGGCACCGACCCCGATGGTCGGGTGATGTGGAAGCGGGACGGCAGCAGCTTCCACGTTCACGGGGAGCGCGCGGTCACCGGCACGGACCGCTGACGAGCGAGGAATAGCCCCGGGTCGCGGCGTGTTTATGACTCTGACGGCTGACCTGGCATAATCGACCGTCGACCCCTCGGTTCCGGTTCACGTCTGAAGACTCAACAGGTCAGAACTCAGGCGACCCGGCGGCCAACTATTGAAGAGGACCAAACATGAGATCGGGTATCCACCCAAACTACGTCGAGACCACCGTGGTCTGCGGCTGCGGCAACACCTTCCAGACCCACAGCACCAAGGAGAGCGGCCACATCGTGGTTGAGGTCTGCTCCCAGTGCCACCCCTTCTACACCGGCAAGCAGAAGATTCTCGACAGCGGCGGCCGCGTCGCACGCTTCGAGAAGCGCTACGGCAAGCGCAATGCCACCGGCGATGAAAAGGCAAGCGCCGACAACTAGCTAGGTCACCGGCGCCCGTTCTGTCTCGGGGTGTGTCGCTCTTCGTCGAGCGCTCATCTGCAGTGTCAGGATCGGGCGCCGGTTCGCGTTCGGGGAAGGAGACTCTCGTGTCGGATACCGCACCCGCGATTGACGGGTTGTTGGCCGAACACGCCGATCTCGAGCGTCAGCTCGCCGACCCCAAACTGCACGCCGACGCCGGCGCCGCCCGCAAGGTCGGCCGCCGGTTCGCCAAGATCTCGCCCATCGTGGCGACGTACCGCAACCTCGATGCCGCCCACGGGGATCTGGAGGCCGCCCGAGAGCTGGCCACCGACGACGAGTCGTTCGCCGCAGAGGTGCCCGAGCTCGAGGCGCGCGTGGAGGAACTGAGCACCCAACTCGCCGACCTCCTGGCGCCCCGCGATACGCACGATGGCGACGACGTCGTCCTCGAGGTCAAGTCCGGCGAGGGTGGCGAGGAATCGGCGCTCTTCGCCGCTGACCTGGCCCGGATGTACATCCGGTACGCCGAGCGACACGGCTGGAACGTGACCGTGCTCGACGAGACGTTCTCGGACCTCGGCGGCTACAAGGACGCCACGCTGACCATCGCCGCCAAGGGTGACTCCGCCGACGGCGTGTGGTCGCGGCTGAAGTTCGAGGGCGGCGTGCATCGCGTGCAGCGGGTACCGGTGACCGAGTCGCAGGGCCGGGTACACACCTCGGCTGCGGGAGTACTGGTCTACCCCGAACCCGAAGATGTTGCCGCGGTGCAGATCGACGAATCGGATCTGCGCATCGACGTCTACCGGTCGTCGGGCAAGGGCGGCCAGGGCGTCAACACCACCGACTCGGCGGTCCGCATCACCCACCTGCCGACGGGCATCGTGGTGACCTGCCAGAACGAGCGTTCGCAGTTGCAGAACAAGGCGCGCGCCATGGTCGTACTGGCGGCACGGTTGCAGGCGCTCGCCGAGGAGCAGGCGTCGGCTGACGCGTCGGCGGACAGGGCCAGCCAGATCCGCACCGTCGACCGCAGCGAGCGGATCCGCACCTACAATTACCCGGAGAACCGCATCGCCGATCACCGCATCGGTTTCAAGGCGCACAACCTGGATCAGGTTCTCGACGGCGACCTCGACGCGCTCTTCGACGCGCTGGCGGCCGCCGACAAACAGGCGAGGCTGCAACGGGCATGACACGCCTGCGTCGGGCGATCGACGATGCGGCCTGCGCGCTTGCCGCGGCCGGCGTCGACACCCCTCGGGTGGACGCCGAGCAGCTCGCCGCGCACACCGCAGGCGTCGACCGCGGCCTGCTGGCGTTCCACGATCCCGACGAGCCGTTCTTCGGTCGCTACCGCGACGTGATCGACGCCCGCGCCCGACGGATCCCGT
>JAVRPF010000642.1:0-3604 GCA_032162385.1 Mycobacterium sp. | reverse complement strand
CAAGGCAGTGGACCCCGCTGCCCGCATCGAGGGCATCCAGGTGGTGCGCAAGGAGGGGGGCAAGACGGGGCCATGGTCCAGACAGCCGTGACCCGCTCGGCTCGCGTCATCATCGCCTCCACCCGCGCCTCGGCGGGGGTGTACGAGGACCGCACCGGTCCGGTCATCATCGACTGGTTGACTCAGCGCGGCTACGACGTGACCCCTCCTGTCGTCGTGCCCGACGGCGTCGCGGTGAGCCGCGCGCTGTTCGCCGCGATCGGAGAGAAGGTCGACGTGATCCTGACATCGGGCGGAACGGGTATTTCGCCGACCGACGGCACCGCCGACGCCACCGCCGACATCGTCGACTATCAGATCCCCGGCCTGGCCGACGCGATCCGGCGTTCCGGGCTGCCGCACGTCCCGACCTCGGTGCTGTCCCGCGGGGTGTGCGGCGTGCGGGACGGCACGCTCATCGTCAACCTGCCCGGGTCGTCTGGTGGCGTGAAGGACGGTCTCGGCGTGCTCGGCGACGTGCTCGAGCATGCCCTGGACCAACTCAGCGGAAGGGATCACACCCGATGACGGCAGTCGTGGTGCGCGTCGCGCTCAGCGCGGAGGTGATCTACCTCGCCGAGCACGAGGCGTTGGTCGGGCACCGGGCCGCGGGCGCGGTGGTCGGCTTCGCCGGTGTCGTGCGCGACCACGACGGGGGACGGCACGTGACCCGACTCGAGTACTCCGCGCATCCGACCGCGGAGCAGACGCTCGTCGACGTGGCCGACGAGATCGTCCGCGGTTGTCACGGCGTGCGGGCGATCGCGGTCAGCCACCGCATCGGCACGTTGCACATCGGAGACGCCGCACTGGTCGCCGCGGTGGCGGCCGACCACAGGCAGGCCGCATTCGAGACATGCGCCCTGCTGGTGGACACGGTCAAGGCACGGCTACCGGTGTGGAAGCATCAGTTCTTCCGCGACGGTTCCGAGGAATGGGTTGGATCCGCCTGACAGCGCGCTGACTACGCGCCGGGAGGCGAAGGCAGCAGCGGCGCCGGTGCCGGTGCCGGCGGGAAGGCAGCGTCCGCAGGCGGCGGGGCGGCCGGATCCCCTGGGGCCACCGGTACGTTGGGGCCGGGAGCCTGATCCGGGTACGGCGTGTTCATCCCCCGCTGGGCCAGTCCCATCATCAGGGCTTCCTTGCCGCTAATGTCGTGACTCTGGACCGCTTGCCACAGATCCTTGAGATAGCTGACGTTCGGGCTGTCGTCACCGGCCACACTCGGGTCCATCGTGGAACCCGGAGGCGGTGCGTCCGGGCTGGCGAGGTGCGGCATGCCGTCCGGCGGAGTCGGCAGGCCGCCGGTGATCGCCTGATTGGCGGCGTCATCGGCGGGCGCCGGGACGTTGACGGCGTTCAGCGGTGCCAACGGATCCGGTCCCGGTGCGGGTCCCGGTGCGGGCGCCGGCGCGGGTGCCGGTGCGCCAGGTGCCGGCGGCAGGACCGGCAGCACCGGATCGAGCGGCAGGTCACCTGCGTGCAGTGCCCAGGCCTGCGGCTGGTCGACCGGGGCCGGGCCGCCGTCGACGACATCCCAGTTCGCGGCCTCGATCACGGGCGGCGGCGCATCGGGGGCCGGTGCGTCGGCCGGAAGCGGTGCGTCGGCCGGAAGCGGTGCGCCGGCCGGAAGCGGTGCGCCGGCCGGAAGCGGTGCATCGGCCGGAAGCGGTGCGCCGAGCGGCGTGATCGCCGCAGCCTCGATCGGAGGCGGAGGCAGATCGGGCGCGGGCGGGGGAGGCGGCGGCATCGGCGCGTCCAGCGGCGCGACGTCCCCGGGCGGAGGCGGAGCCATCGGGTCCCCAGGCGGCGGGGCGGGGGCCGCGACGAGATCGAACGGCGGCGGTGGCGGCAGCTCACCGTTCAGGTCGGGGTTGTCGAGCGGCTGCGGTGCATCGGCGACCACGTTGCGCGGCGTCGTACCGGAAAGGCCCCGTCCGCACACGGGCCAGGCGCCGCGGCCCTGGGTGGCCAGCACCCGTTCGGCGACGGCGATCTTCTCGTCCTTGGAGGCCATGTGCGCGGCGGGGGCGTACTCACCGCCACCGTGCGACGACCAGGTTCCTGGCGAGAACTGCAGCCCACCCTGATAGCCGTTGCCGGTGTTGATGGCCCAGTTGTTACCTGACTCGCAGCGGGCGACCTGATCCCATTCGCCGTCGGTGGCGGCGCCAGCCTGCCCGGCGAGGGCGATGCTTCCGGTGCCGATCACGGCGCCTGTGAAGGCGATCTTCGCGACGTTTACTGCCTGTGTAGCTGGCTTGCGATGCCGACCCATAGGTACAGGAAATCCTCTCGTAAACGCCTGCGAGGTCAGCTGTCGGGTTCGGGTTGGAGAGGCTACCCGGCCGGTATCGCTTTGACGGCGATGTCGGCTTCACCCCAAGGAGCCGAGGCTCCTGGTCCTACTATTTCGGCGGACCGGTTGGGTCCCCCGCCTCCATCCGACTTGTCGGTTTCTGCTGCACCCGATGGATGGAATTCGGCGTTATCGGGCACAGCGGGCCACCCGATTAAGGTCGTGTGGCTTGGGTCATGACCGTAACGGGTACCCGAGTTCTCGTCACCTTTTAACGGCGTCGGCGATTCTGCGTCTGGCAAATCTTGTGAGGACCTTAAAACGGCAGCACGCCGACGCGTTTTCGCAGGTTCTCGATGAGCCGAACGTCACTGTGGACAGTTTGTGACCGTTTCGTTATGTGACGCAAATCACCGTCAACCGCCGGCGAAGGGCGGTAAGACATCGACGGTCTGATTTGTTTGAAGCGGTTCGGTCCGGTCCCGGACGGCGACGCCGTCGCACAGGAACGAACACCGATCCAGCACCGCGGCCAGGTTCGCGCTGCGGACACCGAGCCGCTCGACCAGATCCTTCACCGACGTCCCAGGAGCGACCGCGAGCGTCTCCTCGTCCATGCCTGCCGCCGCCCGCGCCGCCGCGAAGTAGCGGACGTTCACCTCTACGACTTCGGCCACCTCAGCCGCCGATCGCACTCATGGGGCGGTCGGGCTGAATGAAGTCGGGATCGTTGATGCCGTGCCCCGCCGGCTTTGCCCACATCGCCGCCCGCCAGGCCGCCTCGATCGCGTCGTCGTCCGCACCGGTGCGCAGCATCCGCCGCAGGTCGCTCTCCTCGCGCGAGAACAAGCAGCTGCGGACCTGACCGTCGGCGGTGAGCCGGGTCCGGTCGCAAGCGCCGCAGAAGGCGTCCGACACCGACGCGATCACGCCCACCGTGCCTGCGCCGCCGTCGACCCGCCACAGCTGAGCGGGAGCCGATCCGCGTGGCTCGGAGTCCGGCTGCAGGTCGAAGTGATGGCGCAGCGTCGTCAGGATGGCGTCGGCCCCGATGGTCTGGTCGCGATCCCAGTGATGACCGGCGTCCAGCGGCATCTGTTCGATGATGCGCAGCTGGTATCCATGCCGAAGGCAGAAGCGCAGCAGCGACACGGCGTCGTCGAGGCCCGTGACCGGATCCAGGACGGCGTTCACCTTCACCGGGGCAAGGCCCGCGTCCGCGGCAGCGGCCAGACCCTCGAGCACGTCGGGGAGCCGGTCGCGCCG
>JAVRPF010000641.1:0-6236 GCA_032162385.1 Mycobacterium sp. | reverse complement strand
GTTCAGCACGCATACTCCGATGACATCCGTCGGAGGAGAAACAGCATGGCGATCCGTGTCGCGCTCATCGGCACCGGGAACTGCGGCAGCCTCGCACTGAGGCAACTCGTCAACGACGCACGCTTCGACCTGACCGGGGTCTGGGTGTCATCGGCGGCCAAGGTGGGCAAGGACGCGGGTGAGCTCGCCGGCCAGGGCACCTCGACGGGCATTGCCGCCACCAACGACCTCGACGCAGTGCTGGCCGCCAAGCCCGACTGCGTCGTGTACTGCGCCATGGGCGACACCCGCCTGGCCGAGGCGATGGCCGACATCCGTCGCATCCTGGCCCTCGGCATCAACGTGGTGGGCTCCGCTCCCGGCGTGCTGCAGTACCCGTGGCAGGTGGTACCCGACAAGTACATCGACAGGGTCGAAGAGGCTGCACGAGTTGGTGATTCGACCATCTTCATCACGGGCGTCGACCCCGGGTTCGCGACCGACCTGCTCCCGTTCGCGCTGGCCGGTACCTGCCAAAGCATCCAGCAGGTGCGCACCATGGAGATCGCCGACTACGCCACCTACGACGGGGTGACGGTGATGTTCGACGTGATGGGCTTCGGGAAGGCCATCGGCGACTTCCCGATCCTGTTCCAGCCGGGCGTCCTGAGCATCGCCTGGGGTACCGCCATCCGGCAGCTCGCGGCGGGTCTGGGCGTCGAGGTCGACGAGATCAAGGACTCGGTCGAACAGGAACCGGCGCCCGAGGACTTCGACGTCGCCGCCGGGCACATCGCTAAGGGCACCGTCGCGGCGCTTCGCTTCCAGATCGAGGGCATGGTCTCCGGCGAGCCCGTCATCGTCGTCGAGCACATCACCCGGCTCCGCGGCGATCTACGCCCGGACTGGGCTCAACCGGCACAGCCGGGCGGGTCGTACCGCGTAGAGATCACCGGCGAACCCTCGTACGTCGTCGACATCTGCCCCACCAGTCGCAACGGTGATCACAACTACGCCGCCATCCTCGCGGCGGCAGGCCGAATCGTGAACGCGATTCCCGACGTGCTGGCGGCTGCGCCGGGCATCAGGACCACGCTGGACTTGCCCCTCGTCACCGGTAAGGGCGTATATGCGGTTCAGTGATATGCGGTTCAGCGAGCCGAGCGAGACCGCAGCGCGGCACGCGCCACGTTGGCCCACTCCAGCTTGACGCGGGTGCCATGGTCCGACGTCTCGATCGACGTCCGGTCGGACAGCGCCTCCATCAAGGGGATACCGCGTCCGCGGCTGCGCCTGCTGGGCTCCGCGGGCGTCCGCCACGAACCCCGGTCCGAAACCAGGACCGTGATGGTGGATTCGACCACGTTGTGCCACGCCAGTAGATCCATGGTGCCCGTGCCCGGGCACTCGAGGTAGGCGAACTCGGCACAGTTGGCCAGCGCCTCGTTAGTCGCGAGAACGAGGTCGCTCGAACGTATCGGGTCCAGTTCGAAGCGCTCCCGCAGCCAGACGGCGAACTCGTCACGGGTCTGGGAAGCGGTATGAGCATTCGCCGCGATGCCGACGCGCTCGAAGCGTCCAGCGTTGGCGACATCCGCGGCATGCATTGCATCGATCATTACAGCTCATGCTTACCCGGTCGGAGCACTGGTTAAGCGTGTCTACCCGCGAAGTGACTCAACCGCTTCGTCGACAGTGCCGAACAGCGGCACGATGTCGGCGATTCCGACCAGTTTCAGCGGCCGACTGGTGGCCGGCCCCTCCGCGACGACACAGAGGCGGGTGACCGCGCCCGCCTCGTCGTGGGCGGCGACCAGCACACCCATTCCCGCTGACGCCAGGAACTCCACCTCGGTCAGGTCCACGACCAGGTTCCCGGGCTTCTTGTCGAGGGCGGCACGGAGCGCTTCCTCGAGTTGCGGCGCGGTCAGCATGTCGACCACACCGGAAGCGGCCACGATGGTCACGTCGTCGACCGAGCGTTCGCTCACCACGCACGTCGAACCCGACGCCTGCGTTCCGTCGTCGGTCGTCGCTTCGCGTTGTTCGTCCAATGCCCAACTTTCCTGTTTGGCCACCTTCGCTGGATGCGAGGCGGCACCGCTTTCATGCTCGCGAGGCTCCAGGCTGAACCGGGCAAGAACGAAACTGCCTAGGTTGAACCTATCCGATGCGATCCTCCGATGTCGCCGGCGGGACGTGGCTCGCGCCCGTCGGCGGCCGTGGTCGAATGATGCTGGAATGGAGTTCGACGCGTGGCCCGGCCCGGTGCGCCGCGACCACAGGAGTGACATGGACCCCGAGACGCCCGTCGCGCGCCAGTTGGCGGAGATCGCGTCGGATCCGCCCGGACCCCGGGTCGGCGCATTCTTCGACCTCGACGGCACGCTGGTGTCCGGATTCACCGCGACGGCGCACGCCGGGCACCGCATTCGGCGCCGCCAGGCCAGGATCGGCGAGGTACTCGGTGTGATCGAGGCGTCGGTGCGGTACCGGCTGGGCCGCTTGGAGTTCGAGCGACTCATCGTGCGGGCGGCCGGCTACCTTCGCGGCGAAGCGCTCGACGAGCTGGACGAGCTTGGTGAGGCGTTGTTCCGCAGGCACATCGAGTCGCGGGTGTTCACCGCCATGCGCGACGTCGTCGCCGCACACCAGGAGCGTGGTCACACCGTGGTGCTCAGCTCGTCGGCCCTGACCATCCACGCCGAACCCGTGGCCCGCTACCTGCGCATCACCGACGTGGTGTGCAATCACTTCGAGGTCGACGACCGCGGACGGCTGACCGGCGGAATAGTCGAACCGATCGTATGGGGCACCGGCAAGACCGAGGCCGTGCGGCGCTTCAGCACCGATCATGACGTTGACCTGCACAGCAGCTACTTCTACGCCGATGGCGACGAGGACATTCCGTCGATGCGGGCGGTCGGTCGACCGCGGCCGGTGAACCCGCGGTCGGGGCTGGCCGCCGAAGCGGCGCGCCGCGGTTGGCCAGTGCTGCTGGTCACCGGTCCGGACCGGCGTCGGATACCCGCGTGGTCGCTGCGGCGGATCGCCGGGCCTCGATGATCGCGCGCACCGTGTGTCGGCAGCGACCGCACTCCGAGCCGGCGCCGCACGCTTCGGCCACTTGTTTGGAGGTCGTGGCGCCGGCCGCCACCGCGTCGGCGACGGTCTGATTCGTGACACCCGCACACAGGCACACGTACATCAGCGATCGTCCGTCGGGTCCACCTCGTCGATGGGGATCATCCGCCGGAACCTGCCGACGAAGACAGGCGGATACGCGCCGATGCCCGCCTTGTCCAGCCACTCGGCGGCCAGTCCGGAGTAACGCAACCAGTGGTGTGCGTGAGCTTCGTCGTCGATCTGCAACAGCAGCATCACTTCGCGTGGGTTGTCGAACGCGCTGAAGATCAGGACCCTGCGGATCCCCGCGACGCCGAGTTCGTCGACGGTCTCGCGAACGTGCGCAAAGAGATTCGGCACGTCCTCGACGAGGGTGACCAACGACACAATCACCTCGGGTGCTGCGGGCCCGGATCCCTCGTTGACGTCGAGTCGCTCGACCACCTCGCCCGCGAACACCGCGGGAATGTCCTCGACCCCGACGGCGTCGAACCAGTCGAAGATGACCCGTGAGCGCAGCAACTCGAGCACGGGTTCGCGGGCATGGATGGCGAGCAACACCAGCACCCGTCCCGGTTCGGTCGTCGACGCGTACACCAGCACGTGGTGCGCGCCCAAGCTGGCGAGCGACTCCTGCCTGCGCTCCAGCAGCTGCCACACCCGGTCCGGGTTCGGCACGCGGTAGTCCGATGCGAGAACCAGCGAATGGGTCAGCCAATGCGTCAATGGTCCTCGCCCCTCGGCGCCACGATCGCGCGTGTCAATGGTGGTTGCGAAAAACGGTATTGCGGTTCTCGCGCAGTGTCGAGCACCGACGCGCATCGTGGATGCACGGCCTGGCATCAACGCCAACGCGGGCCGGGTACTAAACTAGAACACGTTTCAATTTTCTCCTGTCGCTGACGCCCCATCAAAGGAGCAGGCATGCACACTCCCATCTGCGACCAACTCGGCCTCGAGTTCCCGATCTTTGCCTTCACGCACTGTCGCGACGTCGTGGTCGCCGTCAGCAAGGCGGGGGGCTTCGGCGTGCTCGGCGCGGTCGGCTTCACCCCCGAGCAGCTCGAGATCGAGCTGAACTGGATCGATGCGAACATCGGGGAGCACGACTACGGCGTCGACATCGTCATCCCCAACAAGTACGAGGGCATGGATTCGAACCTCTCCGCCGACGAACTGGCGAAGATGTTGCAGGACATGGTTCCGCAGGAGCACCTCGACTTCGCACGCAAGATCCTCACCGATCACGGGGTGCCGCTCAGCGCGGAGGACAACGAGAGCACGTTGCAGCTACTCGGTTGGACCGAGGCGACCGCCACCCCACAGGTGGAGGTTGCGCTCAAGCATCCGAAGATGACGCTGATCGCCAACGCCCTCGGCACCCCGCCGATCGACATGATCGAGCACATCCACGCAGAGGGTCGGAAGGTCGCCGCGCTCTGCGGGTCGCCGAGCCAGGCCCGCAAGCACGCCGACGCCGGCATCGACATCATCATCGCCCAAGGTGGCGAGGCCGGCGGACACTCCGGAGAGGTCGGCTCGATCGTGCTGTGGCCGCAGGTGGTCAAGGAGGTCGCGCCCATCCCGGTGCTCGCCGCGGGCGGCATCGGAAGCGGGCAGCAGATCGCCGCGGCCCTGGCGCTCGGCGCTCAGGGCGCATGGACGGGCTCGCAGTGGCTCATGGTCGAGGAGGCCGAGAACACCCCGGTTCAACAGGCCGCCTACGTGAAGGCGGGAAGCCGCGACACCGTGCGGAGCCGCTCCTTCACCGGCAAGCCGGCCCGGATGCTGCGGAACGACTGGACAGAGGCCTGGGAGAACCCGGACAACCCGAAGCCGCTCGGCATGCCGCTGCAGTTCATGGTGTCCGGTCTCGCGGTCGCCGCGACGCACAAGTACCCGAACGAGACGGTCGACGTCGCGTTCAACCCGGTCGGCCAGGTGGTCGGCCAGTTCACCAAGGTCGAGAAGACCTCGGCCGTCATCGAGCGGTGGGTGCAGGAGTACCTGGAGGCGACCAACACCCTGAACGAGCTGAACGAGGCCGCTTCGGTCTGACGGCAATTCCCCCGACCGACCATGAATCCCGCTGACCGAGGGTCAGCGGGATTCGTGAGTTCCGGTGCTTTTTGCGGTTGACGGTTATGTATGATGCTCTACATAACCGCTTTCCGGCGAAGGGATGTGCGTGTGGTCAGTCCCCGCGAACGAATGGTCATCTCGACCGCACTGCTGATCCGAGAACGTGGCGCGCACTCGACGGCCATCTCGGACGTGCTCGAGCACAGCGGCGCGCCGCGGGGTTCGGCCTATCACCACTTCCCCGGCGGCCGGACCCAGCTCCTGCGCGAAGCCGTCGACTTCGCCAGCGACCACACGGCGGCCCGGATCAGCGGCGCTGCAACGGGTCTCGACGTACTGGATGCCGTGGTGTCGGGGTTCCGCAAGCAACTGATCAAGACCGACTACCGGGCGGGCTGCCCCGTGGTGGCCGTCGCCGTGGAGGCGGGTGATCCGACCAAGGAGGACAACGCGGCCGTGCTCGAGCGCGCAGGTGCGGCGTTCGCCCGCTGGGCCGACCTCATCGCCCGACGGCTGGCCGACGACGGTGTTGCGACCGACCGGGCGCGGGAGCTGGCTGTGTTCATGACGTCGGCCATCGAAGGCGCCATC
The DNA here is from genome assembly GCA_032162385.1 of Mycobacterium sp. GTDB lineage: Bacteria > Actinomycetota > Actinomycetes > Mycobacteriales > Mycobacteriaceae > Mycobacterium. The sequence goes on along the minus strand of JAVRPF010000641.1, from coordinate 458 downwards.
GTGATGGCGCGGGCGACCCGTGACGTGGCACCGCTCGACGTGGCCCACCGCGAGCTGCGCACGCTTCTACAGGCCGAGACACCCGGAAGGGGTGCAAGAGATGACCGGTGAGTGGCAGTCGACGGCCTGCATTCTCTGCGAGTGCAACTGCGGCGTCGTCGTGCAGGTCGACGACCGCAAACTGGTCAAGATTCGCGGGGACAAGGAGCATCCCGCGTCGCAGGGCTACACCTGCAACAAGGCGCTCCAACTCGACCGGTACCAGAACAGCCGCAACCGGCTGACGTCACCGCTGCGCAGATGTGCCGACGGCACTTATGAGGAGATCGAGTGGGACACCGCGATCGCCGAGATCGCCGACGGATTCGCGAAGATCCGTGACGAGCACGGCGGCGACAAGATCTTCTACTACGGCGGTGGCGGACAGGGCAATCACCTGGGCGGTGCCTACAGCGGTG
>JAVRPF010000640.1:0-5345 GCA_032162385.1 Mycobacterium sp. | reverse complement strand
ATCGCCGACGAGCCCACCACGGCCCTCGACGTCACCATCCAAGCGCAGATCCTCGACCTGCTTGCCGCGATGAAGGACCGTGGCACCGGCCTGATCCTGATCAGCCATGACCTTTCGGTCGTCAGCAGACTCGCCGACCGGGTCGCCGTGATGCGCCACGGCCTACTGGTGGAGCAGGGCCCGGTCGCCGACGTGTTGACCGCGCCGAGCCATCCGTACACCCGGGCCCTGTTGGATGCGATTCCCGCGGCGCACCGCAAGGGCACCCGGCTCTCCGCCGCGGCGTTACCGCCGACCGACCCGGTTCCGGTCAGACCGGCGTCGGACGGCGTGCTGTTGGAGACCGAGAACTTGGTGAAGCGCTTCCGCGGACCCGACGGCGTCGAACGCACTGCGGTCGCGGACGTCTCGTTCCACATCGGTGTCGGCGAAACCCTCGGCATCGTCGGCGAATCTGGCTCAGGAAAGACCACTACCGCCCAACTGGCGCTGGCCCTGTTGGCACCCGACGAAGGCACCGTGCGACTGAGCGGTGCCCCCTGGTCGGAGGCGACCGAGGCGCAGCGCCGTCCGCGCCGCAGACAGATCTCGGTGATCTACCAGGACCCGTTGGGCTCGTTCGACCCCCGCTGGACGGTGCGCCGGATCCTCGAGGACGCCGTGCCTGCCGAGCTGTACCCCGAGACCGCCGCCAGACGGCAGCGCGCTGCACAGCTGCTCGTCGACGTCGGGCTCGCCGAGGAACATCGCGACCGGCGGCCGCTGCTGCTCTCCGGCGGGCAGCGCCAGCGCGTCGCGATCGCCCGTGCGCTGGCACCCGAGCCGGCGCTGATCGTCTGCGACGAACCGGTGTCGGCGCTCGACGTGACCATCCAGGCGCAGGTGCTCGACCTGCTCGCCGACCTGCAGCAGCGGCTCGGTCTGTCCTACCTGTTCATCTCGCACGACCTCGGCGTCATCCATCACGTCGCCGACCGGGTGCTGGTGATGCGCGACGGCCGGGTCGTCGAATCCGGCACCGCCGCCGAGATATTCGCCAACCCAAGAGACCCCTACACCCGCCAGTTGCTCGCGAGCCTTCCGGTCGCCGAGCCCGAACCCGTCTCCGGAGGCTCAGCGTGACCCGCCAGATCGTCCTCAACGCATTCGACATGAACTGCGTCACCCATATCGTGGCCGGAACCTGGCGGCACCCCGAGTCGCAGGCCGCGCGCTACAAGGATTTCGAGTACTGGCTCGACCTGGCCAAGCTGCTGGAGCGCGGGCTGTTCGACGGCCTCTTCATCGCCGACGTGCTCGGCATCTACGACGTCTACGGCGGCGGCGCTGAGGCAGCCCTGCGGTCGGGCGCGCAGGTGCCGGTGAATGACCCGCTGCTGGTCGTGCCCGCGATGGCAGCCGTCACCAAGCACCTGGGATTCGGGATCACCGCGTCGACGTCGTTCGAGCATCCGTACTCGTTCGCGCGGCGGATGTCCACGCTCGACCACCTCACGAAGGGCCGCGTCGGCTGGGACGTCGTCACCGGCTATCTCGAGAGCGCGGCCCGCAACCACGGCCTGAACACGATCACCCCGCACGCCGACCGCTACGACATCGCCGACGAGTACACAGAGGTTCTCTACAAGCTGTGGGAGGGCTCCTGGGAGGACGACGCCGTCGGCACCGATCCCGGCCGCGCGCACTACGCCGACCCCGCCAAGGTGCACCCGATCGAGCACGAGGGGCGGCACTTCCGCGTCCCCGGCATCCATCTGTGTGAGCCGTCCCTGCAGCGCACCCCGGTGCTGTACCAGGCCGGTGCGTCCAACCGCGGCAAGCAGTTCGGTGCGGAGAATGCCGAGATCATCTTCATCGGCGCGCCGACCAAGAAGGTTCTGCGCGAAGCCGTGGCCGACATCCGCGCCCGCGCGGCCGCCGCAGGGCGGGACCCCTACGACGTCAAGATCGTCAACGGCCACGTCGTGGTCACCGGCGCAACGGAAGCCGCCGCGCAGGCACGGTACGACGACCTCCGGCGCTACACCGACCCGGAGGGTGCGCTCGCGTTGTGGTCGGGATGGCTTGGCACCGACCTGTCGCGCTTCGACCTCGACGACCCGGTCGCGGTGACCGACAACGAGTACCTCAAGTCGTCGGTGGCGATGTTCGGCCAGGGCCAGTGGACGCTGCGCGACTTCGTCGATGCGCACGCGATCGACGCGGAAGGAGGCTTCACCGTCGGATCACCGACGCAGGTGGCCGACGACCTCCAGGAGTGGGTCGAGGAGACCGACGTCGACGGTTTCAACCTCACCAATGCGATCACCCCTGGCTCGTTCGTCGACTTCATCGACCACGTGGTGCCCGAACTGCAACGGCGCGGGGCATACAAGACGTCCTACGACGAAGGCACCCTGCGCCACAAGCTGTTTGGTCAGGGCCCACGTCTACCCGAAACCCACCGCGCGGCGCGCTACCGCCGTGTCACAGAGGAGGTAACCCGATGACAGTGACGGAGTCGCACACCGAGCCGTTGACCTACGGCTCGGACCGGCTGGCCCAGCTCATCGCCGCCATCGGCGAAGGTGCGCTCGAACGCGAGCGCACCGGCGAACGGCCCTTCGCCGCAAACGATCTCGTCCGCCACGAGCGGCTCGGCGCCCTGCGTATCCCACCCGCCGACGGCGGCGGCGGCGCGAGCCTGGGTGAGTTGTTCGCCGTCGTGATCGCGCTGGCCACAGTCGACGTCAACGTGGCACACATCCTGCGCGGCCACTTCGCCCACGTCGAGGAGCGCCTGCGCCTCGACGCGGACCAACGCCGACGCGTCACGGAACTGGCGCTGCGCGGTGCGATCGTCGGCAACGCGTCGACCGAGCTCGGTTCGACGCCTGCCGGCGCGTTCACCTGGAAGACCCGGCTCACGCGTGACGGTGACGGCTTCCGGCTGAACGGCACGAAATACTTCACCACCGGCACGCTGTACGCCGACTACGCCGAGGTGCTCGCGAGCGACCCGGACGGTGCGACGGTGATCGCTCTGGTCCCCACCGATCGGACCGGCGTCACCGTGCTCGACGACTGGGACGGCATGGGCCAGCGCGCCACCGGCACAGGCACCGCGATCTTCGAGAACGTGCCGGTGGCACCGGAGGAGACGCTGCAATTCGCACCTCCGGACACCGGCAGCGAGCCGCCGCCCCTGTATCACTCGGGCGCCTTCTTCCAGCTGTACGTCACCGCACTCGAGGCCGGCGTCCTGCACGCGCTGCGAGTGGATGCGGTGGCACACGTCCACCAGCGGGCGCGCAGCTTCACGTGGGCGCCAAACCCGTCACCACCGGACGATCCGCTGTTGCAGCGGGAGATCGGCGAGATCGCCAGTGCCGCATACGCGGCCGAGGCGACCGTGCTGGCCGCGGCAGACGCGCTCGCGATCGCCTACGAGGCGGATGTGGACGGCACCGACCCGAACCTCGATCTCGCACACCAGGCGTCACTGCAGGCGGCCACGGCCAAGGTCATCGTCGATGCGCTCGCGCAGAAGGCGGCGTCACAGGTGTTCGACGTCGGCGGCGCGTCCGTGGTCCGCCAGGCGCACCTGCTCGACAGGCACTGGCGCAACATCCGCACGCTGGCCTCGCACAACCCCACCTCCTACAAGGCGCAGGCGATCGGTGCCTACCACGTCCGGGGCACCCGGCTTCCCGGCAGCGGATACTTCTGAGTCATGACCACACCCGAACCTCATCGCACCGACACCACCTCCGCGCTGGCGCCGCTGGCGTCCCGGCTCGAGCAGGTCGCCGACCAACTCGGCGTGAAGTCCGTGCTGGTGATGCGCTCCGAGCCCGATTCGATGGTCGTCGCGGCCACCGCGGGTGAGGCGACCAAGCACTACACGGAGGGCGCCGCCGGCAAGGAGGCCGGCGACGACGATTCGCGGGTACCCCTCTATTGCGAGAACGTCGTGAACGCGGATTCCGACCTGTTCGTCCGCGACTCCCGCGACGACGCGACGTTCTCGGGCAACGAGGACGAGACCGAGTTCGGACTGCACAACTATCTGGGCCTCGTGGTGCACGACGCCGAGGGCACGGTCGTCGGAACGGTGTGCGTGCTCGACGATTCGGCGCGCGACTACACCGACGAACAGCGCGCCGAACTAGCTCGCCTGCGCGGCGAGGTGGAGGAGATCGTTCGGCGGGACGGCACGGCCCTGGGCTGAGTCAGACCCTGGCGGGCAGCGTCAGCGGCTCGGAGATCCGGTCGGCCAGCGAGTTGTCGGTGAACGCCCCGCGGTACTTCGCGGCGGGGTGTGTCGCCGGCAGTCGGTCAGCGCCCCCACCGGACAGCTTGTGCCGCAACGTACCCGACTTGTCGGCGCTGAGCAGCCCGCGCTTGCGCAGTTCGGGGAACAGATTGTCCGCGATGTCCTCGAACGTCCCAGGGCGTACCGCATGAAACACGTTCACCCCGTCGATCCCCGCGTCGCGCCATTCCTCGAGTTTGTCGGCGACCTCCTCCGGCGATCCCACGATCCGGCTGCTGCGTTCGAACGTTCGCCCCAGGTCGGCGATCGTCGGCTCGGCGGTGCCCGCGGCCTCCCCCGCCCACCTGGCCCACCCCTGCACACCGCGGAACTCCCCAAGGTCGGACACCAACGTGTCAAGCGGCAGCGCACCCGCGTCGATGCCGGCGTCGCCGAGGATGTGGCATAGCACCCCTTCGAGGGAGACCAGCTCCTCCATCTTGGCTTCCTTCTCCCTGGCCTCGTCAGAGGTGCGGCCCACTATCAGCGACAGCCCCTGGAAGAACTTCACGTCGTACGGGTCGCGGCCGTAACCGGCTGCCAGTTCCCGGGTTTCGTCGATCAGTCCGCGCGCCGACACGGGGTCGGGGCTGGAGATGAACACACCCTCGGCGTTGCGCGCCGCGAAGCGCTGGCCCACCGGCGATGCACCCGCCTGGAACAGCACAGGCGTCCGTTGCGGCGAGGGTGTGACGAAGTGCGGTCCCTCCACCGAGAAGTGCGGGCCGACGTGGTTGATCTTGTGGATCTTCGACGCGTCGGCGTGCACCCCGGCCTGCTTGTCGGCGCGCAGGGCGTCCTCGTCCCAGGATCCCTCCCACAGCTTGTACGCCACGTCGACGTACTCTTCGGCGATCTCGTAGCGCAGATCGTGCTCGACGAGCTTGTCGTGGCCGAAGTTCCGGTAGGTGTTGTCGGAGAAGCTGGTGACGATGTTCCAGCCCACCCGGCCGCCGGAGTAGTGGTCGAGCGTCGAGATGCGGCGGGCGAAGTCGAACGGCAGGCTCTGGGCGATCGAGCTGGTGTACACCAGTCCCAGGTTCTGCGTCGC
>JAVRPF010000639.1:0-3786 GCA_032162385.1 Mycobacterium sp. | reverse complement strand
CGCCAAAGCAATCCATCAGTGCCCGCAGCACCACGGATTCGCCTGCCTTGGCCGCGGCTGGGCCACCTGCGGTCGCGCCATCGGCTCCAGGAGGCGTGTTCTGAAACAGGTTTACGGTGTTCGGGAGCGTGTCGTCGGTGATTCCGAACGGCTCCACAGCGCGCAAGAGATTGTCACGGCAGTTCGGATGATCGGGCTGGTCCGCGGTGATCGCGTAGAATTCGCGGCTGCACGGCGCATGGGTCATATCGTGAATCCCACCGGTGTCATCGGACACGACTTCGAACATCGGGCGACGCTTGCTGCTCCAGAACCGGCTTCCGATCAGCGGGCGTTCCCGCCATTCGAAGTTGAGGGTCTCGGGGCCGGAGAGGGTTTCGCGCAGATCATCCTTGTTGACGGCGATCCAGTCGGCGATCTGGTGACCGTCGATATCGGTGACTTGAAGAAGCTGGCCGGCCTTGATCTCATAGCTCCGGCCCTCGTACGCCGGGACCTCAGTTCTGATCATCTGGTGTTGATTCCTTCTGTGACGTGGCTGTTGGGCCGCTCCAAGAATTGGCGCTCACGGGTTGGGTTGGCGTAGGTGGAACGGCGTCAGCGCCTGATAGGCGGCGCCGACTTGCAGCAGCAGGTTCTCGTCGAATGGCCGTCCTATCAATTGCATGCCGATCGGTAGGCCGTTGTCGTCGAACCCACAGGGCACGCTGAGCGCGGGGAGGCCGGTGAGGGAGGGAACGCCGGTGAACTGCATGATGGCCGAGAGCATGTCCTCCGGAGCGCCTTCGGCAATCTCGACCAGGACGTCGCCCACTGGGGTCGCGGTGAACGGCAGCGTCGGACAGATGAACAGGTCGACCCGCTTGAGGGCGTCGACGAACTCGGCTCGCAGTACCGAGCGATACCGCTGCGCTTGCAGATAGTGCGTGGCGAGCAGCAGTTCTCCTGCCTCCAGCAGAAGGCGGACGTCGTCTCCGTAGTCTGCGGGCCGCTGACGCAGCCAGTCCTGGTGGTAGGTGCTCGGTTCTGCAGCCTCGATGGTCAACTGCGCGGAGATGTTGCCTTCGATGTGCCTCGAGGTGACCTCGACTACAGATGCACCCGCGTCGGTGAGTACTGAAATCGCCTGCTGCACAGCCATACCTACCTGCGGCTGGACGTGGCCGAAGAAGTAGTCGGGAATGATGCCGATCCGCAGACCTTGGACGCCACGGTTGAGGTCGGCGGTGTAGTCCGTGACGGGAACTGATGCGCTTGCGGGATCGCGCGGGTCGTGGCCGGCGATGACCTGGAGCAGTATCGCGCAGTCCTCGACGGTGCGTGCCATCGGGCCGACGGTATCCATGCTCCATGCCAGAGGTACCACGCCGGCGTTACTGACCCGGCCGTAGGTCGGCCTGAGCCCGACGATGCCGTTGATCGCGGAGGGAAGCCGAACCGATCCGCCGGTGTCGGTTCCCAATGACCCGGAGCATGTTCGTGTCGCCACCGCCACAGCGGATCCCCCGCTCGATCCGCCGGGAAACCGGGAAGGATCCCAAGGGTTTCGAACAGCGCCGTAGTGCGGGTTGTCAGACGTTCCGCCCCAGGCGAATTCGTGCATGTTGGTTTTGCCGACGATGATCGCCCCTGCGCTGCGGAGCCGCCGGGTGACCGTGGCGTCCTGGGCCGGTCGCCGCTCCCGCAGTATCTGGCTTCCGGCTGTCGTCACCTGATTCTCGACGGCAATGTTGTCCTTGAGGGAGACCGGGATGCCATGCAAGGCTCCGAGCCGATGTCCGGCGGCGATCAGGCTCTCCGTTGCGCGCGCTACCTGCATCGCCTGCTCCGAGTAGACGTCGATGTAGGCACATAGTTCGCCATTGACCGTGTCTAGGCGTCGCAGCGCGGCAGCGACCAGGCGAGGGAGAGATTCAAGAGGTCATTGTCTTCAGCACTGCTCACTGTCCCTCCTCGCGGAGGTCGGGGTTCGCGAACAGGGTGATCGGCAGTACTTCGCGAAACTCCTGCGCAGACATCTTGGCGGACAGCGCGTTAGCGTCGGGCAGCCAAGCGCTCAGAAGGGCCGCGACTTGTGACTCTCGGTCTTGGTCGAGAGGAAGCTGCGCGATCCGGGCAAGCAGCCGGACGTCCTCGACTTGGATTAGCGGTTCGTTATCCAATCTTACCACCTGGGTTGTGCGTAGATTCGTAGTCGTTCGGTTTGTCGCTGGAGGGCTTGCGGAATGGAACCAGCCATTGCGCATGCTCGTCCGGGTCTCCTCCTCGAGATGCGCGTAGCCGTTCATGACGATGGCGCCGCGAATGACCAACTCGCCGCGAACACCTTCGGCGACTTCTTCACCATCGGAGCCCAGCACCGAGACCTGCGCGTGCGTCAACGCAGGGCCGACGCTCGGCCACCCGTGACCCTTGTACCAACTCTGGTGCGCTTCGACCGACATTCGTGGCATGAGCGTCGCCACTGCCGTGGTCTCAGAGAGCCCGTATAGATGGCGAACCGGGATGGCGAACTCATCCTCGAAGCGCAACACGGTATCAACCAGCAGAGGTCCCGCGCCGCAGAGGATTTCGCGGAGGGGCACGCGCTCAGGTGGCGGTGCCTTCAACAGGAACTCCAGCATTGATGGCACCACGCTGCAGACCGTCGCACCCTCTGACGCAGAGTCAGTCCAGAACAGATCGCTGCGGAACCGATCACACAGCACAGTGGCGAATCCGGCGATCCACGGAAGGAGACTGCTGATCACCAAGCCGTTGACATGATGGACTGGAAGAACTGTCAGCATCTTCGTGCCACTGGGCCATTGAAGCCGCTCGATGAGAGCGTCGCAGTCCGTCAGCAGATTCCGCACTGTGAGCTGGACGCCCTTCGGGGCCCCTGTGGTGCCGCTGGTGTACACGAGCAACGCCGGCGACTCAAGGCCGGAGTAGCCTGCCGCTGGGCGTTGCGCTGGCCGCGAGGCGGGCGCCGCCGCACCGGGTTCCATCGGCAGTTGGCTGGCACGTGCGGTCTTGGTAACCCCGGCGTGCAGTGCGGTGACGAGCGGCTGGGCGTCCGCGGAGTGAATGAACAGGTCGGCGTCGGCGTCGGCAAGGATGTATGCATGCCGCGCAGGATCGTCAGCCTTTAGCGGCACGTAGCAGGCTTCGACCATCCAGCACGCATAAGCGACCGCCAGGGACTCGGCCCGGTTGCCCAGCATGGCCGCAACGGAACGGCCGGGTCTGACACCTTGGCTGCACAGCCAGTCCGCCGTCGCCACGACAACCCGCCGCCATTCGGTGACCGTCCACTGTCGGCGACTCCCGCGTTCATGATCGAGTTCGACCAAGAAAACCGAGTCGGAATCGCCCCGGGACAGGAACATGGCGGCGAAATCGGGCCACTCGACTTCGTATCCGTCGATGCTTCCTCTGGGGTCCACCCGCTCAGTTTTGGCCCGGAACCGACATTGGTGGGTGATTCGGGCGGTGGCTGCCGACGACAAGATCCTCGCCAAGACGATCGCACGTGTACGGGAGAGTGGACCTGATCTGCATCGACGAGATCAGATATCTGTGCCATACGCGGCAGGACGCAGCGGCAAGGCAATCGGAATTCGACCGCACCGCACAGATCAGTCACCCGACGAGTGGCGCCGCCGCCGAGGCACACCTCCAGCACGAGCGACGAGTACGCACGAATCGAACAGCTGCATGCCCTTCCCAGGAGTGGTAGGGGCGCGCACCATGGAAACGGAAGCGAAGGGAAGGTAATGGGCGATGAAGGCCAAGGTAGGCGAC
>JAVRPF010000638.1:0-3207 GCA_032162385.1 Mycobacterium sp. | reverse complement strand
TGCTGCTCGCCACCGGTAAGTTGCCGCGATTCGCTTCGGCGGCGCTCGCCCTGAGCGTGGTGCCAGGAAGTCTTGGCGGAAACACGTTCTGGGCCGAGACAGATCCAGCGCGCAAAGCCGACCGGCGGCGTGCCTTCGTGGCCGACATCAGCCTGATCGGTGGGCTGATCATCGCGTCGGTGGACACCGAGGGCAAGCCGTCGCTGGGCTGGCGTGGCCGCCGGGCCGCACGCAAGGTATCCGAGGCCGTGGCTACTGCATTGCCGGTCGGCGCGGCGTCGAGTGGCGCGCTCGCGGACGGTGCCTTGGCCGAGAAGGTGGGTCACGGACTGCAGCTCGGTGCCGAACGAGGCCGCGAGATCGCGCATCTGGCGCTCGAACGCGGCGGCGAGCTGGGCGAGGTGGCCCGCGAGCGCGGACCCGAAATCGCCAGGCTGGCCCGCGAACGCGGCGCAGAGCTGGCCGAGGTGGCCCGCGGACGCGGCGGCGAGCTGGCCGACGTGGCCCGCGAGCGTGGACCCGAAATCGCCAGCCTGGCCCGCGAACGCAGCGCCGAACTTGCCGATACGGCCGTGGCCGAGGTGACGAAACGCCACTGGCGTTGAACCGTCCGCCAGTAGATTGACCGTATGACTTCTGGTGGTTTCGATCCACAACCCGGCCCGCTCGATGGGCCCTCCTCCACGCACGCCGAGCCGGGCGGCCTTCTCGCCCGATTCCTCGCCCGCCTGATCGACGGAATCATCGTCGGAATCGTCGGATCCATCGTGATCTTCGCGCTGCAACTGCAGTCGAACATCATGGTGACGGGGCTGTTCACCGGGCTGCTCACCTTCGTTTACTTCGTCGCATTCGAAGTGACCCAGGGCTGGACGCCCGGCAAGAAGCTCCTCGGCCTGAGCGTGCACGGACCGGCAGGAGCCGCGAAGCCCGATGCGCGCCAGTCCGCGATCCGCAACGCCTTCACGGTGCTGACGATCATCCCGTTCGTCGGCGGCCTGCTCGCCTTCATTGCCATCGTCGTGATCGCGGTGACCATCAACAGCAGCCCGACCAAGCAGGGCAAGCACGACGAACTGGCCGGTGGCACTCAGGTCCTCAAGGGCTGAGCCGCGTCAGATCACCAGATCCAGCAGGAGGACCACGGCCAGTCCGCTCACGGACAGCACCGTCTCCATGATCGACCAGGTCTTGATCGTCTGACCGACGCTGAGCCGGAAGTACTGGTTCACCAACCAGAAGCCGGCGTCGTTGACGTGTGAGAAGAACAGCGACCCAGCCCCGACGGCGAGCACGACTAGGGACACTTCGCCACTGGGCAGGCCCTCGACCAGACCGAGGATCAGCGACGAGGCCGTGATGGTTGCGACGGTCGCGGAGCCGGTGGCCAACCGGATCAGCACCGCGAGGATCCACGCCAGCAGGATGACCGAGAAGTGCGCGCCTTCCGCCCAACGTGCGAGCAGAGTGCCGATGCCGCTGTCGACCAGAACCTGCTTGAAGCCACCACCGGCCGCGACGATCAGGATGATGCCGGCCACCGGCGGCAGACCCGATTCGATGCATTTCGTCAGCTCGTCGCGCGTCATGCCCGCGCCGCGCCCCAGAGTGAACAGGCCGACGATCACCGCGAGAAGCAACGCGATCAGCGGGGTGCCAAGGGTGTCCAAAATCTGGCGGAGCCACTGATTCTTGTCGTCGATGAAGATGTCTGCGAGTGCCTTGCCCAGCATCAGCACGACCGGCAGCAAGACACTGAAAAGGGTTATTCCGAACGACGGTCGGCGCCGCTCGCCCGCCTCGTCGTCGGCGAATCGGTCCGCGTCGAACGTGTCGGGCGCGTCCACTACCACCCATCGGCCCGCGAGTTTCCCGAACAGCGGACCGGCAAGAACGATGGTCGGGATCGCCACCGCGACGCCCAGCGCCAGCGTGACGCCCAGGTCTGCATGCAGCAAACCGATCGCGGTCAGCGGACCAGGGTGCGGTGGCACGAAGCCGTGCATCGCGGAAAGGCCTGCCAGAGCGGGGATTCCGACGGTGATCAGCGAGAGCTGGGAGCGTCGTGACACCAGGTAGATGACGGGCATAAGTAGGACGAGACCGATCTCGAAGAACATCGGCAGGCCGATGATCGCGCCCACCAAAGCCATTGCCCAGGGCAACATTCGAGGTGACGCATGGCCGACGATGGTATCGACGATCTCGTCGGCGCCACCCGAATCGGCAAGGAGTTTGGCGAACATGGCACCCAGGGCGATGAGGATGCCGACGCTGGCCGCGGTGTCACCGAAACCCTTTGTGAACGAGGTCAACACAGTCTGCAGGTTCTCCCCCGCGACGACACCAACCGTCAGTGCACCGAAGAGCAGCGCGAGGAACGGATGCAACTTGACGATCGTGATCAGCACGACGATCACCGCGATACCCGCGAGGAACGCCAGGATCAATTGCCACCCAGATGCCACCGGTTCGGCGAGCTTCGGCGCGTCGTCAGCGAGGAAGGTAATACCCGAGATCATCTAGAGCTCCTGTCAGGTGCGGGATGAATTTGGCGCGCGTAATCGAGAACGTGACTCCGGTGATCATCGGGAGCCCTGATTGGTGCGGGATAAATACGTTTCGACGATGGCGTCGATGTTCTGGTCGACGTCGACGTCGACTCCGCGTTCGTCGGGTTCGAGCGGTTCCAGGGTGTCGAACTGCGACTTCAACAGGGACGGCGGCAGGAAATGCCCCAGACGGCTGGCCTGCCTGCGGCCGATGACCTCCGGTGTGCCGACCAGATGAAGGAACACCACGCCCGGACAGTGCTGGCGAAGTTGGTCGCGGTACGTGCGTTTGAGCGCCGAGCAGCTCATCACCCCGCCGCCGGCGCAGCGCTCCGCCAGCCAGTCGCCGATCGATTCCAGCCAGGGGCGCCGGTCGTCGTCGGTCAACGCATGCCCGGCGGTCATCTTGGCGATGTTGGCGGCCGGGTGAAAGTCGTCGGCGTCGGCGAACGGCACGCGCAGACGCTGTGCGAGCGCCGCGCCGACCGTCGACTTGCCCGAACCGGACACGCCCATCACGACTACTGGTGACGCCACCGCTCCACCTCTCCGGCATACCTACCCGCTGTGGTTGCCGTCACACAGTTTGCCTCAATGATCTGATCATTGCAACTAGATCCCGCAAAGATATGTTTTTAATAACGTCGGCAGGCCC
>JAVRPF010000637.1:0-5468 GCA_032162385.1 Mycobacterium sp. | reverse complement strand
ACCACCGCCCAGCGCCGCGACATGACCTGGATCTGCCGCGACGGCGACCGGGCGAAGAACCATCTGCTCGAGGCGAACCTGCGTCTGGTGGTTTCGCTGGCCAAGCGCTACACCGGCCGCGGCATGGCGTTCCTGGACTTGATCCAGGAGGGCAACCTGGGTCTGATTCGCGCCGTCGAGAAGTTCGACTACACCAAGGGTTACAAGTTCTCCACGTACGCCACGTGGTGGATCCGCCAGGCGATCACCCGCGCCATGGCCGACCAGGCCCGCACCATCCGCATCCCGGTGCACATGGTCGAGGTGATCAACAAGCTCGGCCGCATCCAGCGCGAGCTCCTGCAGGACCTGGGCCGCGAGCCCACGCCCGAAGAGCTCGCCAAGGAAATGGACATCACGCCGGAGAAGGTGCTGGAGATCCAGCAGTACGCGCGTGAGCCGATCTCGCTGGACCAGACCATCGGCGACGAGGGTGACAGCCAGCTCGGTGACTTCATCGAGGACTCCGAGGCCGTGGTGGCCGTGGACGCGGTGTCGTTCACGCTGCTTCAGGATCAGCTGCAGTCGGTGCTCGAGACGCTCTCCGAGCGCGAGGCGGGCGTCGTACGGCTGCGGTTCGGCCTGACTGACGGCCAGCCCCGCACCCTCGACGAGATCGGCCAGGTCTACGGCGTGACCCGCGAGCGGATCCGCCAGATCGAGTCGAAGACGATGTCGAAATTGCGGCACCCCAGCCGTTCTCAGGTGCTGCGCGACTACCTGGACTGAGCGACACTCCGGTTAAGATCGCTGCTAGGCTCGCAGTCGGCGACTGGATCGAACGGATCTACAACCGCCGACGCCGGCACTCGAAACTCGGCATGATCGCCCCGCCGACTTCGAGAACCGCCACACTCAGACGGCACAAGCCGCCTGACCCCGTGTCCACCATCCGGGGGCAGCCCCACCACTGCACCGCCAACGTCGGGTTGGTCTACCACGCCGCTCGGCACCGCGACCGTCGCGGCGTCGCTCGACGGGCGACTGTTTCACGGTCCCGACAGTGGCGGGCGTGAACTGGCGGCTGGAATACCGCACCCTGACACCACCCAGCAACTACACGGTGACGGCGTACATCGAATCAGCACTGTATCCGGTCTCCGATGGTTACGCCTCGCTCGTTTTGCGGAATGGGACGAGCGGATCGTTCGTGGTATTCGGGCATGCGGCGTCTTCGACTGGGTTTGCCCTCGCGGCGGTGAAGTATTCAAGCCCTACCGTGGGTATCGCCACATATACCAGTCAGACGCTCGCACTGCTGCCGGGGGGTCTCCCGAAGTGGCTGCGCATCCATGATGATGGCACGAACCGCATCATGGAGCATTCGTACAACGGCCTCGATTGGACGCTTCATTACAGCATCGGCCGCACCGATTTCGTCACGCCTGACCAAATCGGTTGGGGTGCGCACTCTTCAGGCGGTCAGACCAACCTCGCGCGCCTGCGGTCGTTCAGCGTTGTCTGATCCGCTGACCAACACAACCCGCTGTGGTCGTGCTCTGAGCTACCGGCGAACGGAGCACGGCAGCTCCCGGCGCCCGCGGTGCACCACCGCGATCGAGTCATAGAACTCGACCCTTTCGAGCAACGTCGTCGCTACGGGGACCGTGACACCCGCCCGTCGATGCGCGTCACCGACACGGAATTCGAACTCGGAGCGCGTCACTTGGTAATGCGCGTGCATCGCATCGATGAGCCACTTTGTGAAATCCACGAACGACATCACGCTGTCGCGGTGCGGCGTCCAGTAGTTCGAGTGAATGTCCTCAACGATGTAGATCCCGCCATCGACGAGCGCGTTGGGGAACAACAAGTAGCGGATTGTCTCCACCATGAGTGACGTCATGTGGCTGCCGTCGTCCAGGATCACATCGAACGGGCCGAACTCGGCACCCACCTCACCCAGGAATTCGGTGTCCTGCTGGCCACCGACGCGGACATGCACCTTCTCTGCCGGGTTGTCGAACCGCTTGCATTCCGCGTCGATATCGACACCGACGATGACCGACTCCGGGTGTAGGTAGCGCCGCCACATCTGCAACGAACCGCCGAGGTACACGCCGATCTCAAGCATCCGAATCGGCCGCGAACGGAACGCGGCTAGCGCCGACTCATAGATGGGCAGGTAGTGCGGCCACTTATGGATGTCGTCCGTCGTGGCGAAGATCGAGGCCAACTCCCCTGGTTGCGTCCACCAGAGTGGTGTACGAGTCGGACCTGATCAGCGGTACCCGCGGGTCGGACGTTTCAGTCTGGCCAGATGCCTTCGACCATGACAAGGGACTCAGCCCCAGGCCCCCTGCTATGGCACCGACTGCGGCCCGTTAGCTTCCAGATCCATCGCCCATTGGATGCGTGGAGGGTCACATGAGTGCCATCGAAACTCAATCCGACGTCGGGATTCTCTCGGCTGTGCTCGAGGGCATGTCGGGCGAACCACATGACCGGCGTCGCGTGATCGACGCACAGCTGGTCGCCTTCGCGTCGAAACCGCACTTCCCCGGACGGTTGCGGCGCCTTCAGTGCGTGCATCGCCCCGCTCACAAGCAGCTCCTTCGACATACCCCAGTACGTCCGCCACGTCCTGTCCCGGCAGCGTCAGTCGGTAACCTCCTCCGTGATTTTCCCAAATATTGCCCGGGCAAACGCATTTTTCGGCCGATGCTCGAAATTCACGCAGGTCATGCCGTGGCGGGCCGGTGAAAGGCCCGAAGTTGCTAATCGCGGCCAGCGAAGCCCCTCGGTTTCGCCGCTCTCGGCCGCGGCGTCATGAAACAAGGGGTTCGGCCCGTCACCGGAAAGTGGTGACGGGCCGAACTTGGCCGGATCTCAAATCCAACCAAACTGATCAGACGCGGGGTGCGGCTATCCGGTTCCGTCGCCGCCGAACTTGTCGTCGGCCTCGGTATCGGCCTGCTTGCGGGCGTCGATCCAGCTCAAGCCGGACTTGTGAAGCTCATAGGTGCGCTCACGTATCCAGCCGGGGCGAGGATCGATGTGGTCGGTCATGCGCCCTTCTCGATGTGATTCTCGGCAACTCGTCGCGGCACCAACGTAAGCACAGCCGCTGGCCGCATTTGAGGAGCCGAGACAAGTCTGCCGGGGTCCAATGCCAGGTCCTACTGCCGCCTACCGAGCCGCCGCACCCGATCCGACGTGTCCTTCCAGTACACACGTGCACCCAACGCCGCGCAGGCGCCCGCGAACACCGAACCCAAGAAAACCATCAGCACAGACAAAGCCCCTAGAACGCCCATGGCGCGACCCATACCCGGCTTGGGTCCTTTCAAAAGCCGCCCTTACAAACAGGGGTCGTTGCGCAGCAGGTGACAAAATGGACAAATGGATGGTTCGTTCCGAGTGCCGGATTTCGCCGCCTGACTCACGTACCCCGTCCGCATCAAGTTCCGTCGGGCGCGACGGGAACAGTCAATCAAAAGCAGCAGCCGGCCCGTCACCGGAGAGTGGTGACGAGCCGAACTTGGCCGGATCTCAAATCCAACCAACTGATCAGACGCGGGCGGCGCGCTTTCGGTTCCGCGGTGCTGCTCGGGGCTTCAGGTAAATCACATTGGCAGGGATTACTCGGGCGCTGGCAGTGCGGAACAAAGCCACCATGTCTGCGAGTTCTTGCTCAGTCAGGTCGTCGGCGGTGACCGTATCCGAGAGGACGTAGAGTTCCCGGCTGAGCCGATCGCGAGGCGTCATCGCTCGCCACCACCGGCACTGCGACGTGCCGACTTCGGCCGAAGCAAGGTGAGCACAGGCACTGGCTGCCTCTGAGCGGCCGCGCGTCGCTCGAAGACCGGCCTGATAGTGGTCAGGAGTGCGACCAATTCGCACGCGGTCATATCTTCCATGCCGATGTGCTGAGGCCCCCTGAAAGATCTCCTCCACCTCGTCACATGCCAGCGCGAAGCCGAGCTCCGCGAGTTGGTCGACGGTCATCGGGGTATTGTTCGGCATTGTCGAATCTCCTTCGTTTGGTTCGGCCATTCCCCCTGTGTCTGCAGCCGCCGGGGCCTTCTCTACTCATGCGTGCACTCTCCTCTGTGGGTGTGACACGGTCAGTCAAAGATATTGGCGGATATTGGCGCGCAAAACGCTTGCCGGTGGCATGCGTTTACCCATGACGGGTACAGCGCATATCGGCCCTAGTGCGCGACTACCTGGACTAGCCGGCGGGACAATGGCCGCGGGGGTGTGACGCAGCCGCGGCTCAGCGGCGTTCGCGCACCTTGTACGTCGCAGGCCAGGACTCGCGGGACTCGTCGCCGGTCAGGGGAACGCCCGCGCTGCCGACCTGGACGGCGTAGGCCTCCATCCCGGCACCGACTTCGCGCTCGGCCTTCTGCTGGGCGAGGTAGTACAGCTCGTCGATCGCCAGTTCGCGGAAGGCGACGAAGGTGGTGCGGCGGAGCACGTCCGGACTATTGGCGGCGGCGATCATGCGGTTCACCAGGGTGCGCGACGCGAGCGCCGCCAAGGCCAGCAGGACGACAGGAACGACCCAGTAGGAGCCGACCGACAGCGCGGTCCTCGGATCCGA
This sequence comes from Mycobacterium sp., assembly GCA_032162385.1. Taxonomy (GTDB): domain Bacteria; phylum Actinomycetota; class Actinomycetes; order Mycobacteriales; family Mycobacteriaceae; genus Mycobacterium. Next base: position 880 of record JAVRPF010000637.1, on the reverse strand, counting down.
TATCGAGGCATCACCAAGCGCGAGCGGCGGGATCGACGACGACACCGTCATGCCGGCAAGGGTGGCGACCCAGAGCCACTGCACCTGGATCTTCAGCCGGCCGAACATCTCCTCGCGAATCTCGTCGGGGGACGGGCCCGCGTCGGCGAGCTCGGGCACGAACGACGTACCGATCAGGACGCTGATCAGGGCGACGACGAGGATGCCCAGGTTGCTCCACGTCAGGAGCCACCGCTCGAGGACCGACTGGCTCAGCGCGAACGTCAGCACCGTCAGCACCGTGAACGTTGCGGTGGCCCCGATTTCGAGCGGCTGCAAGGACATTCGCTGGATGCGCCCAACCAAGAATGACGCGACGGCGACCACCAGCGCCAGCACTGCGGCGGTGGCGAACGGGACGTTTCCGACCAGAACCCAGTAGACGATCCACGGCGCGAAGCCTGACAGAATTCCCACGATCTGTAAGTCTAGGTAGGCCGAGATCGCCGCGAGCACGAACCTCTGGTCTCGGCGCCGGTATATCGTTGCTGCCCGTGCCCGACACCCGCAAAGCGCCACCGTCCTGGCTGCTCAACGGCATCGGCCGTGTGCGCGCCGGCCTGAACCTCGCCAGCCGCTCGGCCGTACCCGCCAACCTCGCGCTGCTGGAGATGGCCCAAGGCGGGTGGCTGTTCCAGTCGCTGTACGTGGCCGCCAAACTTGGCATCGCCGACGCCCTGCGCGACGGGCCGTTGACCGCCGACGAGGTGGCTCGGCGCGTCAACGCCGACCCGGACGCCACGCACCGCCTCATGCGGGCCCTGGCCAGCAACGCGGTGCTCAGCTCCGCCGCGACGGCCGGTTCGCCCTCACCCGCACGGGACAGGCGTTGCGCTCGGAT
>JAVRPF010000636.1:0-6219 GCA_032162385.1 Mycobacterium sp. | reverse complement strand
TGGAGTTCCATGTCCGCCGCCGCGTCGGTGCTCTTGGCAATGTGAGGTTCCTCGACGACCACGATGTCGTGGAGCCGATCGCCGTCACACCTGAACGCGTCACCGGAGTCCGGCTGATCGACCGCGCCACCGGTGATGACACCCCGTTGGATGCTGATCTGGTGGTCGACGCGATGGGACGGGCCGCGCGCACGCCGGCCTTCCTCGAGAGACTCGGCTACGGCCGACCGGCGGAACGGCGCTCCACCGCGCACGCGACCTATTCCAGTCAGTTGCTGCGCATCCCCGAAGGCATGATCGCCGAGAAGATGGTGTTCGTGCAGGGTCAATCGACGCGCGGTGGGCTAGTGGCCTACGAAGACAGCTCGTGGATTCTGACCGTGGGCCGCTTGGCCATTGACACCGATCCGCCCACCGACCTCGCCGGCATGATCGAACTCGCCGAGCAACTCGCGCCACCGTCCATTATGGCCGCACTCCGGTCTGCGCAACCCCTGAGCGACGTGGCCGTCTTCCGCTACACCGGCGCTGTATGGAGACGCTATGACCAGATGCCCCGTTTCCCTGCGGGACTCCTGGTCGTCGGTGACGCATTGTGCAGCCTGAACCCCATCTACGGACAGGGCATGACGATGGCTGCGTTGGAAGCCCTTGCGCTGCAGGAGTATCTACTCCGTGCCGATGCGTTGCCCCAGCGATTCTTCAGCGACGCCGCCAAGCACATCGGGCCGACGTGGGCGATGAATCAGGCCAGAGACCGCGAACCGTCACCAGTGCACGACCGGCGTTCGCTTTCGAGGCGCCTGACGAACTGGACCGTGAACAAGGCGATGAAGGCCGCCGAGAACGACATCGTGCTCACCGAAAGGTTCTTCCGGGTCTCCCAACTCGTCGACCCGCCCACCCGGCTGCAAGACCCGTCTCTGCTCGGGCGAGTGTTCCTCGGCAACATCCGGCGCGGACGGGCCACGCCCGCGCTCTCGGCACGACTACCTACGGTCCCTCGCGACACGCAGTCGGTCGAACGCGCGGACGGCTGATGGTCGCCAGCCGCTGGCTTGAAACCCGTTGAGGCCCAGGCGCGCCGGGGCGTCTCGTTGCGTCAGTGGTGTGGGGCAGAACTGGTGATGATCGGTAGCAGGTAATCGCGGACGTAGGCGCGAACATCGTTGGCGCTGGTGAACTTGATGGTGGTATGCGGGGTGAGGATGAACGAGAGCGTCAGGCGGGTGAACAGCTCGCCCGCGGTGCGCAGGTGGCGTTCCTGCGCGGCTGTTGTGGTGGCTGCGCCGTAGAGCTCTGCGCGCATGAGTGCTACCGACTGGGCGATCGCCAGGTCGAGGATCGCGCCGGCCTCGACGGTCAGGCTCGGCAGGATGGTCTCCGGCTCGATGGCCATCAACCTGGTGAGCAAGGTGTGTTCACGCAGAAACTGCACGCCAAACATGGTTCCGTTGACCAGGCGTTCTTCCATGGTCGCTCCCTGTGCGTGGGCGACCGCATTGCCGTCCAGGTATCGGCGCACCTCGGCGAGAACGACGGCGTCAACGAGCATGCTCTTGGTGGGAAAGCGCCGGTACAGAGTTGCCCGGCCCACGTCACTGCGGCGGGCGATGTCCTCCATCGTGGTCCGCCGGACCCCGATCAGTTCGAACTGAGCCAGCGCACCACGCAGGATGCGGGTGGTGATCTCGTCGGGATCGGCCAGCTGGGCGATCACGGCGGGATCGGGCGTGGCGATGCGCCGCACGAACTCGGCTGCGCCGGTCAACCTTCACCGCCTCCTTGCCCACGGACACCAGTCGCCGTATCGTGACGACAGAGACGCATGAGACATATTTGGTATCTGCGTATCATAGGGCTTGTTGGCCGTCGGAGGGGAATCAGACATGCAGATCGCAACCTGGCCGCGGTGGTTGGCGTTGCACGGCGTGCCTCGCGCCTTCTTGTCTCTGCAGGCGCGCCGCGGCGACCCGGTCGCACGGATCATGCGAGGTGCCGACAAGTGGGGCGACCCCTATCCGCTGATGGAACAGCTCAGACAACAGGGTCGGCTGGTGCGAACCCCTTCGTCACCGTGACCACCGACCATGAACTCTGCCGGATGATCTTGCGGGACAACCGGTTCAAGGTCAGTGCCCCGTCGGAGCTAGGTCTCCCGCGGCCAGTGCAGGCGCTGGTCGACCGAACCGATCTCGGCCTGCCCAATCCCGTGGAACCACCGGCGATGCTGATGGTGGACCCACCCGATCACACCCGCTATCGACGCCTGGTGGCGCAGAGCTTCACCCCGCGCGCCATCGATTCCCTTGCGGGCCGGGTAGCCGAGGTCACCACCCACCTGCTCGACGTCCTCGACTCGATCCCGCAACCCGATCTCCTCCGTGACTTCGCCGCTCGGCTGCCGCTGGCGGTCATCGCCGAGATCCTCGGCCTGCCCGACGACACCCACCCTCGTCTTCTGCAGTGGGGCAGCAGCGGTGCTCCGCTACTGGACATGGGCATTTCGTGGGCGACGTTCCGTGGCGCCGTCGCGGGCCTGCGGGACGCCGACGACTTTCTGCGGGAGCACTTTCAGCAGCTGCGCGCCGGGGCGCGGAGCGATAATCCATTCAGCCGCATGGCCACTGGGGATGAGTTGACCCACCGTGAACTCGCGGCCGACGCCGCCCTGCTGGTTGGTGCTGGCTTCGAGACGACCGTCAACCTCATCGGCAACGGGATCGTGCTGCTGCTGCGCCACCCGGAGCAGCTCGCGCTGCTGCGCGACGATCCGGACCTGTGGGACGGCGCCGTCGAGGAGATCTTGCGGTTCGACAGCCCGGTCCAGATGACTGCACGCACCGCCAACAGCGACGTCACGGTCCTCGGACACGACATCGCGGCCGGCGAGATGGTCGCAATGCTGCTGGGTGGCGCCAACCGTGACCCTGCCGTGTTCACCAATCCGGGCATGTTCGACATCACCAGCCCAACGCCCGCGAACACCTCGCTTTCGCATCCGGCGTGCATGCCTGCCTGGGCGCGGCGCTGGCCCGAATCGAGGGCACCGTCGCGTTGCGCGGTCTGTTCGACCGGTTCCCCGACCTGAGCCTCGCCGCGCCACCACTGCGGCGCGGCCTCGTCAACCTGCACGGATTCGAGCATCTACCAGCCCAATTGGGCAGCAACCGGACGAGCGCCGCTGCCGGGCCCGCATAGCTTGTCGATCACATCGCCGCGTGGTTCGTCGCCACATGTTGCATTCAACCTCGACGTGGTCAGGGCGTTCAATCGGACTCGTGCGGGGCGGGTGGAAGGCGAGGTCGGCACGGGTGGAGTGATCGTGACGGGCGCGGCGTCGGGCATCGGCCGGGCGTGCGCTGAAGCCCTGGTCGACGACGCTGCCCAGCGCGTAGATGCCGATTTGTGTCATCCCGACACTTCAGCGCCTTTACCTGCGATTATTGCGATCTGGAGCCGGGTTGGAGGTGCGTACCGGTGGACAAGAGAATTCGAGCGATAGCCCGCACCGCAGTGGTCGTCGTGGCGCTGGCGGGGTGCACGAGCGGCGGCGGCGGCACCACCACCATTCCGACCTCGGGCGGCTCGCCCCGAGTCAGCATCGCGTTCGTCACCCATCAGACGCCCGGCGACACGTTCTGGGATCTGGTCCGCAGGGGCGCGGAAGCCGCGGCCGCCAAGGACGACATCGACCTGCAGTACTCACACGACCCCGACGCAGCGGGGCAGGCAAACCTCGTGCGTTCGGCGGTCGACGCCAAAGTCGCGGGAATCGCCGTCACATTTTCCGTCCCAGGCGTCATGGCGCCGGCGATCCAATTTGCCAATGCCGCGAAAATACCTGTGGTTGCCCTGAATTCAGGGATGGCTGACTGGAAGGCTATGGGTGTGCTGGAGTACTTCGGTCAGGACGAGATGATCGCCGGCGAAGCGGTCGGTGAGCGCTTTTCGAACGAAGGAGCGCAGAACGCGCTGTGCGTGATTCACGAGCCCGGCCACGTCGGGCTTGAAGCACGATGCGCCGGGGTGGCGAAGGGATTCAGCGGCAACACCCAGAAGCTGTACGTGAATGGCGTGGACGAGTCGACCGTCAAGGCTGCGGTGATTGCGAAGTTGCAGCAGGACTTCAGCATCGACCGGATCCTCACACTCGGCGCACCAACGGCGTCGGCCGCTCTGGAAGCGGTCGGCGAGGCGAACAGCTATGCCAGGGTCGACACGTTTGACACGAACTCCGCGGTGGTCGACGCGATCAAGAACGGGATGATCGACTGGGCCATCGATCAGCAACCGTTCCTGCAGGGCTACCTGGCGGTCGACTCGTTGTGGCTGTATCTGACCAACGGCAACGTGATTGGCGGTGGCGTGCCGACGTTGACCGGTCCTTCATTCGTCGACGAGACCAACATCGACACCGTTGCCGACCTGGCTGAGGCCGGCACCCGCTGATCCGCCGTGATCGTCGCAGGCCGTCTCCGGCCATAGAGCTGCGGCTCAACCATGTCTGATGTTGCAATCAACCTCGACGTGGTCAGGGCGTTCAATCGGATTCGTGCGGGGCGCGCGGAGGTGAGGTCAGCATGGGTGGAGTGATCGTGACGGGCGCGGCGTCGGGCATCGGCCGGGCGTGCGCCGAAGCCCTGGTCGACGACGGCCGACCGGTGGCGTTGTGGGACCTCTCGCCCGACGTGACCTCGGTGGCGGACGGCCTTGGCATGACCGGCGCCGTCGTCGACGTCTGCGACAGCACTGCGATGCGGGCCGCGCTCGACCCAGCCGACCGCGCGCTCGGAGGTATCGACGGGCTGGTGCACGCCGCCGGGCGGGTGATCCCCGAACCCGTCGGCGCCTACACCGAGGACTCCTGGGACGCCGTGCTGGACGTCAACCTGCGCGCCCAGGCACTGTTGGTGCAGATGCTGTTGCCGCACTTGGAACGCTGCGTCCGCGACGGGGGTGCGCCCGCGATCGTCGGCATCTCCAGCATCGAGGGGCTGGCGGCCAACCCGTACATCCCGGCCTACTGCGCGTCCAAGGCCGGGCTGTTGGGCATGACTCGGTCGATGGCAGCGCAGTTGGGCCCCTTGGGGATCCGCATCAACGCGGTGTGCCCGGGCTTCATCCGGACGCCGATGCTGCAGATGGCGATCGACATCGACGAAATCCGGACGGGCTTCGAGCAGGCGGCGCCGCTGGGCCGGCTGGGCACACCCGACGAGGTGGCCGCCGCGGTGGCGTTCCTGATGTCGCCGAAGGCGTCGTTCATCACCGGGGCGTATCTGGTGGTCGACGGCGGTGTGACCAGCAGGCACGCCTGAGTTGGACCGCGCGGGAAGCGCGCTACGCGGGTAGGTCGAGGATGCGCCGCGTCACGGCCAACACCCGCGACTTCAGCGTCTCGTCGTCGACGTCCTCGACGAGTGGGTGCATGACGGCGGCACTCAGCGCGCCGGACATGATCGCGGCGTTCACCCTCGCCTCGACGCCGGCCCCCTCGCCGAGCAGCACCCGATACAGCCGCTCGATGAACCGCCGAAACGGCTCGTGATCGGCCAGCAGGCGGACCACCACCGGATCGAACTGCAGCAGGCTCGCCATGCGGCGGCGTTCGACGGCGATGTCGACCACGCGCTCCAGCAACGCCTCACGCGCTCGCGGACCGGACTCGGCCTCTGCGGCGTCCAGCGCGTCCTGCAATTCTTCGAGCTCGGTCGCGGTGACTGCAAGGACGACGTCGTCCTTGCTCTTGAACTGGTGGTAGACAGCGGCTTTCGTGACGCCGATGGCGTCGGCGATCATCTGCAGTGACGTGCCGCTGACCCCGTGTTGGCCGAACAGTAGGTAGGCGGCCTTGACGATGCGCAGTTGCGCGGCGCTGTGCGCGACGGGGGTCAACCGGCCGTCGGCGTCGGGCGTGGCGGAACGCACGCTACGAGCGTAGCCGTTCGGCTAGCTGGTGGGCGGAGCCCGGCGGACTAATCGCTGGCGGGCAGGGGCTTGGCTTCCTTGACGGCCAGCGGCGTCGCACCGACGCTCAGCGTGCCCTTGCCGGCCTTGGTCACCAGCACCTCCGCGCCCGCGTCGTCGATGTAGCGCTTGCCCATCAGGTTGCCCTCGGACAGTGCCGGGTCGAGCGTCAGGCCCGCGGCGGCCTCCGGATCTTCTGAGCCGATCGGCACCATGGGTGCTCCGCCGGCGCGCAGGTCGTCGAGGCTG